>JAUXBS010000141.1 GCA_030619245.1 Clostridia bacterium
CAGCAATTCTTTTCCATTTTTCTTCGTCAGGTTTTATAAAACTCAAATCAATACCGAATTTCCTTATGCCGGCAGCCATCAGTTTTTTCCTGGAATTATACAGCGCTACCGGTTTTTCCGGGATTATAACCGCATGTTTGGAGTCCTGCTCCAACCTGAAACCATAACTCCCGTCAGGGGAGGAGAAGTCCTTAATTGCCTTAAAGTTATCTCCCGCAAACATCCTGGACCTTGCAATAACAGGGTAACCGTAAAGATAAACCACCAACCTGCCGGCTATCCCGGCGCGGCTTATGCCTTTAAGGTTCAATATGTCATCCTCCCATGAAAAAGTAAACCAATCAATTCCTGTTTCTTTCCAGTGCCGGGCGGCGGCGGAATTCATGGTATACAGGAAATGCCCCGCCGTCAATTCCACATCACTTTCATTAAAGAACATGAATTGAGAAGGATTATTAATAACCCAGCGGTTCATGTTTATGTTTGTCAGTTTATCAATAAATTTCTTATACAAGGGAATATCGCGCTGGCCTATAAAGGAGGGTAGTTCAATCACGGAATTCCTGTAATGACCCAGGCATTCTTCAACTACAGATATATTTTTTATATCTTCCGTTGAAATACTGTAAACAGGAGTAATCATTTTATCTTTTCCTACAACTTCAAACCACCCGCTATCGTTGAATCTGACAAAAAGCTCTTCTTTAACCGCCGACAACCTTTCTTTTATCCACTGGCCGGGCAGATTCTCCGGAACACCGGAATTTTTATTTGCGGGTTTTGCGGAACTGTAATTATTGAATACCCTGTTTATTTCATCTGATATTTCCTTATCCATGGGAAACTTTCCGCCGGACCTGTAAACATTCAATCCGCTCCTTACGGGTTCATCCAGGTTTGCGCTGATTTCATATATACCGTTCTTGTTCTTGAATTCACGGACCTTTACAGACAGCGGTTTGCTGTCGTTTTCGCTTTCTATTCTTAGCCTGTCTCCCGGCATTAGTTTTTCAACCGGTTTTATCTTTAATAAATTCCTGCCGGATTTCAGTGTTTTCCCTATCACTTTGCCCATAACTGAATGCGAGGAAGGGGAGAATATACTCTTGTCCAGCCCTTTCAGCATGCAGGTTGTTTTACTCCTTGCCATGTCATTTTCCAGTAACTTCAACGCTTCCTGTTCCACTTCAGTACTAATATTATCATTGGCGGCGGCATCTATAAGCATTCTGTATGCCCTTGTAGCATTGTACACGTACTCGGGAGAACGCATCCTGCCTTCAATCTTCATTGCCGCTATGCCTGTTTTCATCAACTCCCCCGTCATGGATGCAGTCTGCAGGTCAAGGGGAGAAAAGGGATTATCCGTCCTGCCCCCGTGAGCCCATTTCCTGCGGCACGGTTGCGCGCACAGCCCGCGGTAACCGCTGTGGCCGCCAAGGAAACTTGAGAAAAGGCACATCCCTGAAATTGAAAAACAAAGAGCGCCGTGACAGAACACTTCAACTTCTATTTTTGCTTTCCCCGCAATTTGTTTAATTTCAGAAAGAGACAGCTCTCGTGACAGGATAACCCTCTCAAAACCGAACTTTTCCATTTCCATGACGCCGTAACTGTTATGTACAGCCAGCTGGGTGCTTGCATGAATGGCGGTATCCGGGAAGAACTTCTTTAGTATACGCGCAACTCCCATGTCCTGGACTATTACAGCATCGATGTTTGTCCCGACAATAGTTTTTAACAGCCTGTATACATCCTTGATTTCATGCTGTTTTATAAGCACGTTAAGAGTGAGATAGGTTTTAACCTTATTATCGGCGGCATAGGCGGAAAGCGCATGTAAATCATGGATGTTCAGGTTATCGGCTCTTATCCTTGCATTGAATTCCTTCAAGCCCGTATAGACGGCATCAGCGCCTGCTTTTACCGCCGCTATAAACGATTCCTTTGTTCCTGCCGGGGACATTAGCTCCATACGGGATTATATCATTTGACCGGCAATAAATCAACAAAGTATTCCCGGTCATGAAGACCTGCCCGGGACAATAAAACCGGTTCATTCCTGTTCAAGCCTTTTCAATTCCTCGTAAAACTTCCTACCCCGGCTTTCCATGCCCAGTTTTTTACATACTACAGCCAGGCTGGCGCAGGTCTGTATAAGATTTTCCCTGGCATCCTTCAGCAGTCTTTCGGTATGGCTGTCCCGGACAATTGAGAGGGATGTTTTATATTCGGCTATGGCAGCTTCAAGCTTTTTCTTGATTTCCAGGAGTTTTTTATATTTGTCGGCAGGAGTGATATCCCTCTTTGAGCGTATATCCCTGAGGAAGGTGAACATTCCTTCCATCTGGTGAACCTCACCGCGCAGGGAATGCCCGCCGGCCTTGTGGTTTGCGTTTAGCTTATCCTTCAGCCTATCCGTAAGGGGCAGGTTCCCGGAGCGTATTATTGGGGTTACAACCTCCCTGTGCTCCAGTATATCAGCCAGTAATTCGGTGACGCATTCCTTTATATTTCTATCTTTTGGGTCCTGGAATGCGACAAACGGCAGGTCGTCCGTATTAATCCCGGCCCCGCTTACCATCTCCATTATCCCTTCTCCATGTGTCACGAAGCACCCCAGCAGTGAGAAGATATCGGCCAGGTTCAGTTTCTCAAGGTCGGATTTTATCATGCGGTTTTGTAATTTCTCCCTGATGGTTGAAAGGCTGATACTTACCGGCTCCCGGGTTCCCACCAGGATGCTATGGCCGAAATAAGGACTGATGTGGGAACTCCACATCGATCCCGCATACCATAATGTAGCATGGGGAAAGACGGATACAAACGTCTTCAGGATGGAATTGTACCTATCCCTGGACAGTCCGTGCATTGGAACCCACTGGCACAGTACGCCGCCGGCTTCAAGTTTTTTCCTGCACTGCCGGTAGAATTCCCTGGTATAGAGAACCCAGCTGTCGCCGTTTGCGGGGTGGGTTGCATCGGCTGTTATTATATCGTATTTTCCTGTATTCTTCAGGAGGTAGTTCCTTCCATCGTTTATTATCAGGTTGACTTTTGGGTTGTCCAGAACATCATGGTTCTCTCCGGAGAAATACTTTGCCGCCTCGGGAACCACTCCGCAGATTTCAACACAATCCACCTCTTTTATCTGTTCCAACTGGGCTATAGACCCTGTTGTTATCCCGCCTCCGAAGCTTAAAACGAGCGCTTTACGGGCGTCCGGGTTATGCATTAGCGGCAGGTATCCAAGCAGGCGAAACGCGCGCATACTGGTGTAATCCGTTGGGACTTCCCCGATACCGTTGACGGTAAGCATTCTGTAAGACAAAGGTTCATCCCATTCATACACTGTTACCGTGCTGTCTATACCTTCCTTCCTGAAAAGTATTTGCTGGCCTGGAATGGCAGGTCCGCAAACCGAGTTAATCAGGTCAGCCGGCAGAATAAGGTTTATTACCGGTAGGGTTATAATAAGAGGCAGGGCAAGTTTCCACCTTGAATTCCTGCCCACGGCGGGGTCGTTGATAACAAGTACAGTACCCATTATGAAGATTATACTGCTGATCAGCATAATGCTTTTTTGAACTCCAAGAACCGGGATGAGGATAAAGCCGGCTGTTACTGCGCCAAAAATTGCCCCGGCTGTATTGGCTGAGTAAACACTGCCGATAATACTGCCCAGCGCATCCTTCTTCCGGAGGCTTATCCTGCTGACCAGGGGGAACATCCCTCCCATGAGGACTGCCGGTACGAATACTACCATCCCGTAGCTGATGAATCTTGTCCCTACCTGGCTCCACCAGCTTTCACCGAATACCATGTATATCGTTTTCGGGATGAATTCCAGCCTTGTGATTATCAGGATTGAGGCAAAGCCGTACAATCCCACCAGTATCTGCAGTGTTCCGAGCAGTGCCAGTCTTTTCCCGGAGCCGTCTGTGATTCTGCCCATCAGCCAGCTTCCCAGGGCAAGGCCGCAAAGGTAGATAGTGATTATGGTGGCGAAGGAATAAGTGGAATTAATAAAGAAGAAACTGAAAGTCCTCGTCCACAATACCTCGTATGCAAGCGCGCAGAAGCCCGACAGGGCGAGCGCGTAAACCGCCAGAAGCCTTCCCTTCCCTGATTCCCCGGCCGGTTGCCGGCTGACGGAGGGCTCGGCGGGTTTTGAGCCCCTGAGAAGGTAAATTATCAGGGCCGAGGACAGGTTGATGAGCGCCGCGATTATGACCGTCCACCGTATACCGATACTTCCTATCAGGATGAAACCAGTAAGGAAACAGCCTGCGGCGCCGCCAAGCGTATTCAGCCCATAAAGTGTCCCGATTTTCCTGCCGGAATAACTCACCTGTTTTACCAGGAACTTGCTTATCACCGGAAGTGTGCCCCCGAGCAG
>JAUXBS010000170.1 GCA_030619245.1 Clostridia bacterium
ATCAGCCGCTGCCCCGCAACGGTAACCCGCAAGGGAAGTCCGAAAACCTGCTTATAAATAACAACTTCGAGGGAAGGACAGCTGAAATCATAAGGCTGAACCCAACCGTTGAAGGTTGGGTTTTTTTATTCCAGAGGAAAATAATGAAAATAAAAAATAATACAAGGAATATACTTCTGGTTTTAATCCTGGTATTCACCGGGTGCCGGTCACAGAAAGAAATCTCTGTTTCAACCGCCAAACAGAGGATTATATCCATCACACCCGCAAATACCGAGATTTTATTCGCTTTAGGGCTTGATAAGGAAATTGTCGGCGTTACCAGCTACTGTAATTATCCCGTACAGGCGCTTTCAAAAGAAAAAGTGGGGGATTTCAGCAATCCCAACCTGGAAAAGATAATTTCCTTAAAACCTGATATCATATTCGGCGCCGGATACGAGCAGGCATCTATTATGAAGAAGTTAAAAGCTCTTAATTTAATGGTATATGAAGTAAATCCTAATAATATACTTGAACTATATGACACCATTAAGAATATTGGAAGTATAACTAAAAGAAACAGGGAAGCTGAAGAAATTGTGGAATCAATGCAAGAACGGGTAAAAATTATTGAAAATAAGGTTAAAACCGCCGGCATGAAGGCCAGGATATTCATTGAAATTAATTCAAAGCCGCTCATGACTGCAAGTAATGGCTCATTTATCAATGAAATCATATCAATTGCAGGGGAAAATATAGCCGGAAACCTGCCGAGGGCATTCTGCCAGATAAGCGAAGAATACGTTATTGAGAAGAACCCTGACATAATAATACTTACAAGTTCCATAACCAGAGATGAATTCCTTAAGGAACACAACTTCATGGATACCGGCGCAGTCAAGAACAACAGGGTATACGACGATATAAACCCCGACATCCTGGTAAGGCCTTCTCCGCGCCTTGTTGATGGCCTTGAAGCAGTATTTGAGAGGTGTTATGAAAAGAAGTAACTGGATTTTAAGTATTGCGGCCCTGCTGTTTATCCTTGCCCTGACGGCAATCATAAGCATTTTCATAGGAACCGTCAGAATATCCCCCTTTGCGCAGTGGCAGGATTACTACGGGACAATAATCTACGATATAAGGCTACCGCGTATATTCCTGTGTATTATCGTTGGGGCAGGGCTTGCTGTTGCAGGGGCGATATTCCAGGGGCTTCTGCGTAATCCCCTTGCAGACCCCTTCATAATAGGGACTTCTTCGGGGGCAGGGCTTGGCGCGGTTATTGCCATATTTCTTGGCGTCAGCCTGTCAAACCTGGGCATTCCCCTGTTTGCCTTTCTGTTTGCGCTGCTTTCCATAATACTCGTTTATAACATTGCGGGTACGCAGGGGAAAACATCAATACAGACTCTTTTGCTTGCAGGCATTATAGTAAGTTCATTCCTGTCAGCGCTGATGATGCTCATCATGTCCCTTAACAGGAAGGAAATCAGTAATATACTTTTCTGGATAATGGGCAACCTGACAGAAAATAACACGGGTTTAATAAAGGTATGCGGGATATTTGTTTTATTAAGCATATTCATTGTCATGCTGTTTGCCCGTGACCTGAATATAATGAGCCTGGGTGAGGAAACAGCCGGGCAACTCGGCATAGAAACAGAGAAGACCAAGAAGTTCCTGTTCGTACTGGCTTCCCTTATCGTTGGAGCAGTGGTGTCCGTCTCAGGCATGATAGGTTTCGTGGGGTTAATAGTTCCCCATATAACGAGAATGATAGTGGGGCCCGACCACAGGATATTGATACCTTCCTCAGCCCTTGCGGGCGCGATACTCCTTATTATTGCAGACACAATAGCAAGGACAATTGCCTCGCCCGTTGAAATACCTGTCGGAATTGTTACGGCTTTATTCGGAGCCCCGTTCTTTATATACCTTTTGAGGAAGAGCAAACGGGTTCCCGGCATAAAATAAAAAGAGGAAACACATGAAGGAAATATTGAAAGTATCGGATGTCAATTACAGTTACAACGGGAAGAAAGCCCTTGATAACATTGGATTCAACATAGAATCAGGTAACTTTATTGGAATCATAGGCCCAAACGGAGCAGGCAAATCAACATTACTTAAGGTATTGAGCAGCGCTTTAAAACCTGATAAGGGAACAGTACTGCTCAACGGTATTCCCCTGAGCAACATGAAAAGCAGGGATATCGCCAGCTGTATCGCCTTTGTCCCCGAGGAAACAATTGTTAATTTCTGCTTCACCTGCCGGGAAATAGTGCTGATGGGGAGGACGCCTTATATTAACCGGTTCTCCTGGGAAAAGGATGAAGATTATATGATAGCTGAAGAAGCAATGAAAATGACGGATACAATCGAGTTCAAATCAAGGGATATCAACGGCCTTTCCTCCGGTGAAAAGCAGCGTGTCATAATTGCAAGGGCCCTGGCGCAGAAGCCGGATGTTCTTTTGTTAGACGAACCAACCTCGCACCTTGACATCAATCACCAAAAAGAGATATTTGACCTGCTTATGAAACTAAACCGTGACAGCAACCTTACCATAGTTACCGTAATGCACGACATAAACCTTGCGTCAATATACTGCGAAAGCCTGCTCCTGCTTGACAGCGGAAGGGTTTTCATGGAAGGGAAACCTTCTGAACTCATAACAGAGGAGAATATTAAGAGCATATACGGGACGGAAGTGCGTATAAGCAGGGACGTTAAAACGGGAATACCGGGAATTACCATAATCCCGGAAAATAAGTAAAATTCTATTTTAGAAGGAGAAAGTTCATGAAAAGAGATTTCAGGAAAACGGGTATTGTATTTCTGGCGGGTATTGTCTTCTGCAGCGCCGCAGTTGCGGAAGAAGAAGTTAAAAGTAATTACTTTGATGAAATTGTGGTAACTGCAAAACGCATGCCTTTTAAGCTCAAGGACCTGCCCACTAACGTAAGTATCGTAACTTCCGAAGAGATTGAAAGTACGGGAGTCATGAATGCAGGCGAGGCTCTTGACAGGATTGCAGGAATGAACGTCGGCGAAAAAGGCACCATGGGAAGCGAAAGGTCTATTCGCATAAGGAGCGGCGGGGCAACCGCAAACCAGGTACTCGTAATGGTGGACGGCATGCCCGTAAACGATGTTTCCCTGGGTTCAGCCGAGTTAAGCGCTCTGCCGGCAAACAACATTGAAAGAATTGAGATAATCCGCGGCGCTGCATCATCGCTTTACGGCGCAAATGCGCTTGGAGGCGTTATTAATATCATCACCAAAATGCCGAAAGAAGACGGAAGCCACGCGGAAGTTAATACAAACTTCGGAAGTTTTGTGGGAAGAAACTATGATGTTTCTTATAAAATGAAACAGGAAAAAACCGGTTTATTGCTGAATATCGGCAGGGATTACTCCGCCGGCTGGAGGAATAACAGCGACTATACCAATACTGATGTATTGCTGGGAGTAAATCATAACATAGATGATGACAATGAAATAGGAATGAAAGTATTCTACCTCACGGATGATATCGGCTGTCCCGGTACAAACACAACCCTTATAACTGACTATGATGGATATAACGAAAGACTGGCAACTGACCCGAATTCCCGCCAGACAGACTCAAAACTTAACACGCAAATCCGGTATGACGGGAATGCTGTCAATAACACACCACTTCATTTAACCGTTTTCAACAGGCTTGAAAACAGGACTTTCACGCTGCCCAGTTGGGGCATAGACAATCTGTTTGAAACTATAGTAACAGGGATAAACGCCCAGGCGGATATTGCGGAAGGGTTTATTGCCGGCGGTGATATCAAG
>JAUXBS010000169.1 GCA_030619245.1 Clostridia bacterium
CGCCATATCTATCAAGAACCTTGATAACTGGTTCAGAAAAGGAGTAAAAGAAGACAGCTGGCACCTGACATACTACAGCTTCAATAAAGAAGAGGAAAAACTCAGGGAAACACTCTGCACGGTCGGCAACGGCTATTTTGGCGCCAGGGGATGTTTTGAAGCGGAGAACGCTTCCGAGACGCATTACCCCGGTACTTATATTGCAGGGGTTTACAACAAGACCCCTACCCTGGTCCGCGGCAGGAAGATATTCAACAATGATCTTGTAAACTGCCCCAACTGGCTGCCAATAGAGTTCCGGATAGGCAACAAGGGCTACATAAGCCCGCTGAACATGGAAGTATTGAATTACAAACAGGACCTTGACATGCATAACGGGATAATGGAAAGGTTCATCACCTGCAGGGACAGCGCCGGCCGGATAACTACCATACACACCAGAAGAATTGCAAGTATGTTCAATCCCCATTACGCCGCAATCCAGTATGAAATCATCCCTCTTAATTATATTGAAAAAATATATATAAAATCCTCCATAAACGGGAATGTTGAGAACACGGGCGTTGACCGCTACAACAACCTGAACTCCAGTCATCTGAAACTGGTTTCAAAAGGGAAAACCGATGACATACTGCACCTGGCCGTTGATACCAGCCATTCAAAAACCCGCATCGCAATGAATTCAAAAACAATTGTTTACGAAAATAATTCCCTGAAATACGCTAAAAGAACCCTCCTTGAAGACAGGGCAAAGCTCGGTGAAGAAATTGAAATAATCGCAAAAGAAGGAAGGATATACACGATTGAAAAACTTGTAAGCATTTATACCTCTCTTGATAAAAACGTGTCCAACCCGGAAGAGGCGGCAAGGGAAGACATTTCAAAGGTTAACTCTTTCAGGGATATACTTGAACCTCATATAAAAACCTGGCATTCCCTGTGGCGCAATGCGAACATAACGATAAGCGGCGACAGGTTCATACAGAAGACAGCCCGCCTGCATACCTATCACTTACTGGCAACCGCGTCCATCCACAACAAAAACATTGACGCGGGAATGCCTGCCAGGGGACTGCACGGGGAGGCGTACAGGGGCCATATATTCTGGGATGAACTTTTTATATTCCCTTTTTACAACCAGTACTTCCCGGAAATAACACGCTCACTGCTCATGTACAGGTATAGAAGGCTGAAAGCCGCAAAAAAGTATGCCGGGGATAATGGCTATAAAGGCGCGATGTACCCCTGGCAAACCGCGGATGACGGAAGCGAAGAAACCCAGATAATCCACTACAATCCTGTTTCAGGCAAGTGGGGCCCTGACTCCAGCAGGAGACAAAGACATGTTTCAATAGCAATATTTTATAATATATGGGAATACTGCTCAACTTCAAACGACCTGGATTTCCTTCATGATTACGGAATAATAATGCTGCTCGAAATAGCCCGGTTCTGGGCAAGCATCGCAGAATACGACGAAGCCACGGGAAAGTACCACATTAAAGGCGTAATGGGCCCGGATGAATATCATGAAAAAGCTCCAGGCTCAAAGGAAGACGGGCTGACCGACAATGCTTATACAAACATAATGGTTGCCTGGCTCCTGGATAAAACCCTGCATATAATTGACGGGCTCCCGCAGAAAGTAAAAAAGAAGGTAATAAAAACAATTAATCTAAAACCTTCCGAAACTGATAAATGGAAGGCTATTACCTATAAAATAAATGTCATTATTGACAAAAACGAAATAATCAGCCAGTTTAACGGCTACCTGGAACTCAAGGAGCTCAACTGGGAAAAGTACCGGAAGAAATACGGCAATATTAAGCGCCTGGACAGGCTCCTGAAAGCTGAGAAAGACACTCCGGACAGGTATAAAGTCGCCAAGCAGGCAGATACCCTTATGTTGTTTTACCTGTTAGCTCCCGAAGAAATCGTATCAATACTAAAGAACCTCGGCCAGGATATCAAGGATGCTCATAAATTACTGAAAGAGAATTACGATTACTATGTCAAGCGCACCTCCCACGGGTCCACTTTAAGCATGATCGTTCACTCGAATATCCTGAAATACCTGAAGGACAGTGAAACCGCCTGGGAATGGTTTACCAGGTGCGCCAGGAGTGATATTTACGATACCCAGGGGGGAACTACAATTGAAGGTATTCATGCAGGGGTAATGGCAGGTACCCTAAACATCATAATGCAGAACTTTGCGGGGATTTCTCATTCCCGTGAAAAACTTGAAATAAACCCCAGGCTTCCCAAACACTGGAACCGGCTTTCGTTTAGAATACTATATAAGGAAAACTGGTACAACATTGAAATCACAAGAAGCAGAATCAAGGTAAGAGTTGAAAGCGAAGGAACCCTGGCTGTTTACTCAAAAGGCAAGAGATATACTGTTGCCGGGAGTAAACCTAAAACAATACAGTACTAGTACCGGTTATAAAATGGAATCAAAATCATTATGGAACTGTCCTGAATGCGGCCGGAAGTTTACACATCATAATCAAAAACATTCCTGCGGGAAATTCACTGTTAAAGAAATCCTTAAATGCAACAACCCGCGGGTAATCCTGCTGTATGAACGTTATGCCGAAATGGTAAAAAGGTGCGGCCCTGTTACAATTGAACCCACCAAGACACGCATAGTTTTCAAGTCCTACATAACCTTTTCAGCCGTGAACCTTAATAAATACGGGTTGAATATATATGTGGTGCTGTCAAGGAAAATAGATAATCCCAGGTTCAGCTATATAAAAACAACTTCATCAAAAAACCATATTCATCATTTCAGGATAAAATCCATAAAGGAATTAAACAACGATGTACAGTCCTGGCTCAATGAGGCTTACGAATCAGGCAGTTAAGGGGAGAGGCGTTAACCCGGACATTACTAATGAAAAACAGCAAAGTATATTTTATTCCCGTTAATGACAGCAGTGATATTAACAGCCTAAAAACAACCTTTGACCGTATAATAAACGAAAGCAAACTGCTGGATAAAATTAAAAAAGATGAATTTACCGCGGTCAAACTTCATTTCGGGGAAACAGGCAGTGACGGCTTCATAAACCCCGCTGTAATAAAAACCCTCGTAGATAAAATCAAGGAAAAAAGCGCCAGGCCCTTCCTCACCGATACCAACGTGCTTTACAAGGGAGAGAGGTCAAATGCCGTTGACCACCTCATGCTGGCTTACAAGCATGGCTTCAGTATTGAAAATACCGGGGCCCCGGTCATTATTGCTGACGGAATGTTCGGTGAAAACGAAAATACCTTTAAAATAAACGGAAATCATTTCAGTTCGATAAAAGCAGCAGCGCCCATCAATTACTTTGACCACTTAATAGGAGTAGCGCACTGTACAAGCCACATGCTTACAAGCTATGCGGGCGCCCTGAAGAACATCTGCATGGGCCTTGCCAGCAGGGCAGGCAAGCAAATACAGCATACCAGCACAAAACCCACAATAAACAGCGATAAGTGTATCCTGTGTAAAAGGTGCATGGCTTTATGCCCCGAAAACGCCATTGTCGTAAAGAACGGCAGGGCCTTCATTGATAAAAAGAAATGCACCGGCTGTTTTGAGTGCATCATCGCCTGCAAACAGTTTGCAGTGCCTGTTTCCTGGGTTGAGGATATTAAATTTACCCAGGAAAAAATGGTTGAATATGCGCTCGGGATCCTTTCTCAAATCAAGAACAGTGTATTTTTTAACTTTGCCATTCATATAACCGATGAATGCGACTGCATGGGCAAAAGCAGGGTCATCGCGGATAACATCGGTATACTGGCTTCAACAGACCCGGTTGCCGTTGATAAGGCAAGTTACG
>JAUXBS010000128.1 GCA_030619245.1 Clostridia bacterium
CCCATTGTCTTTAAGACAGCCACCAGTAACAGTAAGGCGCTAAAGGTTATGGCTGAATAACTCATCAAGGCCCTGCTAAAGTTCACTCCCATAAAAACCGGAGTTGTAAACCCTCCGATAACGAATGACGCCACTACCAACATTAAAACCAGTTTGTTTTTCTGCGCGCCGTTTTTCAACAGGTAGTATGTTATATAAAAATACGGCACGAACAGCAATACGAAGTGGTGCTGCCAGGAAACAGGGGAAAACAACAGCATTGCAATAATTACCAGGGAATACTCCGGCAGCATAACCAGGAACAGGTTCTCACCGGAATGGCTTGACCTCAATACCTTCAGCGGCTTCCCGCACTTTCCCGCAAACAGCCCCAGCATTAAAACAACACACCCTGAATATATAACCGCTATACCGCTCCTTGAAAGAGACATTATATTTACCATGAAGTATCCGGGCTTATCATACCAGGAATAATCAGTCAGATAACGGAAGAGCGCTGAAAGTAAGCTGTAGTTTGAAAGTTTGGTTATATTCATACTCCCAAGTTTAAACTGCGAATACACCCACGCCCTGTATATACTAATGCCTCCATCAAGGCCCCAGGAGATAAACGGCAGGATGAAATTAAGCAAAAACACCGCAATCAGCGTGTAAAGGGCGAACCTGTACTCCCTCTTTAACAGGAAATAAAACACAAAAACCAAAGGGGTTATTTTAAAGGATATGGCTATTGCCATAAAAAGGGCTGCCGGTAAAAGCCTGCCCCTGTAGAAGCAAAAGAGCGCTGCAATAATACTGAAAAGGATGATAATGTTCATCTGCCCGTAACCAAAATTATTATGCAGGAACCTTGAAATCAGAACAAGAGTAACACCCAGGAGGTACGGCATGCGCTTCCCACCCGGCAGGGTAAGGTTAAAAATCATCAGGCAGGTAATCATAAGCAGAGACGATTCAATTATATGATGCAGTATTCTGCTTACCTTGACCGGAAACAATCCCATCGGACGCATTATCATGTACGCAAACGGCATATAAACAAACCCATCCCCCTTCTGGGTATATGCCTTTTCAGGGGACCCCTCCAGCGACATCCTTATTGAATTATAGTATATGTTAAAATCCCCCTTAACCTCAAACAACAATCTTACCCCGAATACCAGGAAAAACGCGATAAACACCCATATCCAGATTTGCCTGTTTTTTGCTTTTTTCACGGCTTCCATTATTTTCCCCTGACCATTAATAATCCTTCAACTGCCTTCATTACGTCCTCAACGGTAATCAAATCCATGCAGTCCTTTTCCCCGCACCGCCTGAACTTCCTGCAGCGTGTAACGTTCCTGCCCCGGCTGAAACAGGCCAACCCGCTTAAATCCTTCCTTATGGCTGTATTCCCCTCGCCATAGGGGCCGCATTTCTTAAAACCTGACGGGCCGTACAGGCTTATCACGGACGTACCCATTGCGACAGCCATATGCAGCGGGCCTGAATCATTCCCTATTACCATATTACACTTGCCCATGAGCGCTGCCAGTTGTTTTAAATCCGTAGCAGGCGCTGTAAGTGTTTTCTTCTTTGCAAATTTCGTTATTTCTTCCACGTCCCCCTCTTCTCCGGGTCCCCAGAGTATTATTGTTTTCATTTTTTCCCTTGAGGATATTGCGTCAATTAAAGCTGCCCAACTGCTGTTCTTCCACCTCTTGTTCGGCAGGCTCCCCGCAATACTCAACCCCACCAGCGGAGCAGCGCCCCCTGCTCCGGCGCCTTTCAGGAAATCTTCAATGTACTTAACGTCCCCGTCATCAACGTGTATAATAAACTTCTTTTCACCGGGAGGAATTCCAAGGTGTTTCGCAAAACTCAAATCCCTGTCAACATTATGGATTTCTCCCTTACCCGGGTCAACCTTCTCATTCATGAAAATGGAATTAGGCTCCTTGCTCACCCCCCTTACAAAACCAACCCTCCTGGGAATACCCGCCAGGAAAGCAACCACCCCGCTCCTGAACTGGCTTTGCGGGTCAATAACCAGGTCAAACTTTGCCTCTTTCAATTTCCTGATTAAAGACAGCCAGGCTCTCAACCCCTTGCTTTTCTCAAATACGATTACCTCATCAAGGCCCGGATTCCCGGCTACAACAGCCTTCGCCTTTTTACTGACAAGCCAGGTTATGTGATTATCAACGTACTTCCTGCGGAGCGCGGATAACAGAGGCAGTGAATGTATCACGTCTCCCACCCCGCTTAAACGTATAATAAGTATTTTTTCTGTTATTTTGTTCTCCATTATTTCCGTTTCTTTATGTTTTTTTCCAGCAAAACATCTATCGCATCAATAAGGTCGTTCCTCATCTGGTTTGCAACGTCTATTTTCCTTTTTGTTTTTGCAATATATGAATCACTCACATCCCTCCTTCTCACCTCATCTTCAAGCTTCCATAATTCCAGGTTCTTTGAAGCAAGCCCGTTAATAAGTTCACCCAGGTTGCCTGAAGGCCTCTTTTTTACCGGCTTGTTGTATAGTTTCACCTTCAACTCTTTCAGCCTTACCTTCCCTTTCACTGCGTCAATGAGAAACCTGTTTATTTCATCTATCAGGTCGTCACGCTGTTCTTTAACAATCCTTATCTTACCTGCCTGCCCCCTGCCCTTTACGACACCCAGAAACTCCTGCCGTATATTCTTTATCGTTAATTTGTCTACCAGGCTACCAAGTGTTTCAGCCATATCTCCTCCTCCCTGTAAATTTTAATTAAGGCTGCTTCCTTCAATCCCCGGGATTGCGAAAAGCGCCCCTGTCAGAAAGTAAAACAATTCCGTTATCACGGGTATGTTGAACGGATAATCAACCACCCCGATAACCATAAAAGCCACAATGGATGAAAGAATCCCGCAGCACGTTATTCTTAAAAACCTGTCATCAACGCGTTTAAGTATATAAAAACCGCTGACAATGATTATAACGAAGAGCCACAACAAAACACCCAGCCCGGCCAGCCCTGTTTCAACGAAGAAGTTCAAATACATATTGTGAGCATGATTGAAAGGCTTTTCATTATCTTTCACGTACTTCCTGTTTTCAACCCCTATTCTTGACCAGCCAAACCCAAGGACGGGCTTTTCCTTTATCATCACCATGCTCCTCTTCCAGGATGCGAGCCTCTCCATGGTTGAACCGTCATACTTGACATTGAATACCGTCTTCACCCTTTTGGAAACACTTGAGCCCGGGAACAGCAGGACTAATAATACAATCACCGTTAACCCTGCCGAAACAACCGCAATAGACTTCTTTAACTTTAGATTGAGCAGTCCAAAAAACACAGAGGCAAACAACACGGCAATCCAGCACCCGCGGCTGTACGAGTATAACAGCGCAAGCAGTAAAATAATAAACGATACGATATAACCCAATCTGCTCTTCCACTTCTTACTGTAAAATATTGAACCCAGCGCTAACGGCAGAACCATTGCCAGGTACATCCCGAATTTCACGGGATGGGAGGACAAGCCCATGGACCTCAGGATGGGTTCTTCCTGCCATCCGCCGATAAAGAATTCATTATTCTGGACATTTGCTTTTATAAAATGCTCAACAATGCCGATTAAAGCGATAACAACCGTAAAAACAATCAGAAATACCATCACTTTCTTCAACTGAGCTTTGCCGGTGATATTGTTTGCCGCAAGAAAGAATATGCCCGCCATCCAGAAGGAATCATATCTTTCAAGGCTCCACTTGAAATCAGTTGATACCAGAACGCTCAGCCCCGCAACTGCCACGAAAATGAGCAGCGGTACATTAAGCGGGCATTCCCTGAACCTGACCTTTTTTTCAATAACGCTCTTTGCCCCCCAGCATATCAAGGCAAGCGCGACAGCAGTATTGGCTCCGGCAAGCGATACCGGAGAAAATACGGCATAAAGAAAGATAAAGAATATTATCGGTTTATCCCGGTTTATTTGTTTTTTAAATGCTTTCATTGTTTATAATCTCTTCATATAAATCAATCGTCTTCTCAACGTATTTATCCGCAGAATACTCTCCCGCAAGCAGCCTCCCCTTCTCCGCCAGCCCCCTGCTGAATTCGTTGTCAAATGTCATTTCTATTTTCCCTGCGATTTCCCCGGCATTTTTATAGTCTTCAATAATCAGGCCGTTCACACCCTCCTTAACAATTTCACTCGCGCCGCATTCCCTGCTTAAAATAACAGGAAGCCCTGAAGCAGGCGCTTCAAGAACGGACGAACCGAATGGCTCATATATACTAGGCAGTACGAACACGTCAGCAGAGGCATACAACTTCCAGGCATCATTCACGTTACCGGCAAAAATTACGCTCTCCCCTACCTTCAACCTCCGCGCAAGAGCTCCATACCCGCTCTTCCTGCCGCCTCCCGCCACGAGAAGTTTGATTTTTTTCCTGCCTGCCAGCAGGGCAACGGCTTTTATTAAATATTCCAGGCCCTTTCGTTTAAAACCTGAACCAACGAATAAAACCAGGAAATCATCCTCCATTATACCGTACCGTTTCCTCACTTCACTCCCGTACAGGTTCTTATTCCCCGGATTAAACTCCCCCGGGTCCACGCCGTTGTATATAACCTCTATATCCCG
>JAUXBS010000199.1 GCA_030619245.1 Clostridia bacterium
ACATTGAACCCATTCGCTCATATTGATATGTTTGGTACTATATTATTACCGGTATTCCTGGTATTGTCCGGCTCAGGTTTTATTTTTGGCTGGGCTAAGCCGGTACCTATTAACCCGGCTAATTTCAATAATCCCAAAAATGATATTATAAAAGTCGGAGCCGCGGGCCCACTGTCAAACATAATTATTGCTGTAGCGTCCACGGTGCTGATATGGATGATTCAAATATCAGGAATGCAAATAACTAATGCAAGTATCACTTTATTGAATGTTTTGGTATTCAGTGTGTTTATTAACCTGTTACTGGCTGTTTTTAACCTGCTCCCCATACCGCCGCTTGACGGTTCACAGATACTGGCGGGGTTTATGACGGCAAGGCAGAGCATGATGTATGAAAGGATAAGGCCTTATGGCATGCTCATTATTTTAGCTTTATTCTTTACGGGGATTATGTGGAAAGTAATCATGCCCGTGGTAATGTTCCTGCAGGGTATATTATTCTGGGGATTAAAGGGGTTTTAGGTTATGGCAAAAAAACGTATATTAAGCGGGATGAGGCCAAGCGGTAAGCTTCACCTGGGTAATTTGTTTGGCGCGCTGGCAAACTGGGCAAAGCTGCAGGATGAATATGAGTGTTATTACATGGTTGCTGACTGGCATGCGCTGACAACGGATTACAAGGATACGTCACAGATAAGGAGCAATATAAGGGATATGGTAATTGACTGGATTGCCGCGGGGCTTGACCCGGAGAAGAGTGTCCTGTTCGTTCAGTCAAGCGTGCCCGAACATGCTGAGCTTTACCTTATACTGTCATCTTTTACGCCGGTTGCCTGGGTTGAACGCTGCCCGACCTATAAGGAACAGGTACAGCAGTTAAAGGACAAGGAAATTAACACGTATGGTTTTCTGGGTTACCCCGTATTACAGGCAGCGGACATACTGCTTTACAGGGCAGCGGCAGTGCCTGTCGGGGAGGATCAGCTTCCCCACCTGGAGTTGACCAGGGAAATAGTCCGAAGGTTCAATTGGTTCAACAAGAAGACGCTTGTTGAGCCGCAGGCCCTGCTCACAAAAGTGCCTAAATTACTCGGGACTGACGGCAGGAAGATGAGCAAGAGTTATAATAACTGCATATACCTTTCGGATGAGGAAAAAGTTGTGGGCAAAAAGGTTAAGAGTTTCATAACCGATCCCCAGCGTATAAGGGCGAACGACCCCGGGCATCCTGATGTTTGCAGTGTTTTTGATTATTACAGGGTTTTCTGCCCGGATGATGTTGATAATATCGCCGGTAAGTGTAAAAAAGGGGAGGTTGGCTGCGTGCAATGCAAGGAGAAGCTTAGCGGATACCTTCAGGAACTGCTTGGGCCTATCCGTGAAAAGAGGAAGGAAATCGAGGGTAAACCCGGGATGATTGACGAGGTGCTCGAAGAGGGAAGGAAGAGGGCGCAGAAAATCGCAACGGAGATGATGAGGGAAATAAAAGCGGCAATGAAAATATAGCGGGGTAAGGGGAGTAGATTATGACATACCAGGTAAGACTTGATTTATTTGAGGGGCCGCTGGATTTACTGCTTTACCTGATAAAGAAGGATAATATAGATATTTATGATATTCCTGTCGCCGAGATAACCGCGCAGTACCTGGATTACCTGGATATCATGAATAAGTTGAACCTGGATGTGGCAGGGGAATTTCTGGTAATGTCCGCAGCTTTGATTTACATAAAATCGGAAATGCTTCTACCCAGGCCGGAAATCGAAGGAGAAGAAGACCCCAGGAATGAACTGGTAAGTAAACTGCTTGAATATGAAAAAATCAAGGAGGTATCAAAGGCCCTGCGTGAAAAGGAGGAATCTCAGCGGGAAGTGTTTACGCGGAACCGCATAACGTTTACGGAGGAGGATTATGTAATAGACGCATCCCTGTTTGATTTGCTGGATGCGTTTAAGAAAATAGTATCAAGAGCTGAAGAGAGTTTCAAGGAAGTAATCCAGGAAGAGATAAAGATTGAAGACAGGATTGAGTATATACTGGACCTTTTAAACGAAAGGGAATGGATAGATTTTTCAGCGATGTTCGCAAAATTAAATATGAGCAGGCAGTTAATAATTGTAACGTTCATGGCCATTCTTGAGCTGGTAAGGCAGAGGAAGATATTTGCCAGGCAGTCGGACATGTTCAAGGAGATAAGGATATACAGGAAGAAAGCAGATGAAAAGGAAGAGGATAACGGGCAGGTAGAACAGCGCTCAGACGAAGCTGATGAGCAGAAGAAAATCATAGATGAATTGAAAGAAAAAAAGGAGGAGGGGGAAACTCAGGGGGATGAATCAAAGGAGGAGAAGGAGGAGGAGAGTGAATAAGGGAGAACTGAAGAATATACTGGAGTGCCTTTTGTTTATTTCGGATAAACCGCTTACATCAAAAAAGATTGTAGGGGTTACGGGGATTGAGGACGAGAATAAGATACAGAGCGCAATGAGGAGCCTGAAAAAGGATTACGATGATAGGAACAGCAGCCTTCAAGTGTCAACAATAGCCGGTGGTTACCAGTTGTCAACTAAAAAGGAATTCAGTAAATGGGTGAGAAAACTATATGAACAGCAGGTTACCTACCGCCTCTCTGCGTCTGCCCTTGAAACACTTTCGGTAATTGCCTACAAGCAGCCTGTAACCAGGGTTGAGATTGAGAAGGTCAGGGGGGTTGATGTAAGCGGAGTTTTAAGGAGCCTGCTGGATAAAAAATTAATCAAGGTAGCAGGAAAGAAGGATGCCATAGGCCGTCCTTCTTTGTACAGGACTACTGATAATTTCCTGATGTATTTCGGGCTAAAGGACATATCGGACATGCCGGATATTGATGAGATAGGAACAGAGGCAGAAGAAGCCGAAGCAGCGGAAGGAATAGAAGAAAAACAGGAATAAGCGGAGATGAAAATGAATATTAATAAATTGAGGAAGGAAATAGACGGTATTGATGATAAGCTCCTGAAACTGTTAAATAATAGGGCCGGGTTTTCAAAGAGGATTGGTAAAATGAAATCTGTAAGTAAAAAGGATATTTATTTTTATTGACTATTATCTGGAAATATCTATTCTGTATCTATGCAGAATGAACAGATTCTTCAGCCCC
>JAUXBS010000026.1 GCA_030619245.1 Clostridia bacterium
CTATCCTATTGCCAAGCCCGGGTGTTTCTTTCTGGTCTATTACATGCAAACCCGCAATCCTTCCCTTCAGGTCAACTCCAAGAAGCATTCTGATATCCCCGCCATAGCCCTTTACTGAAACAGGAATCACCAGCCCGCACTTCATATTTTCAGCATCGGAACCTATATAACAGTACTCCCCGCTTATTTTAATTTCCTCAAACCCGGCTGACCCCGGTAAAACACTTTGACGCAGCCTTGCCATTTCATTTTTCATGTAGGCATCTATTCTGGGCTTTGTATTGCTGTAAGTCACAGCCAGAAACATTGCGGCAATAGAAGTTACAACCGTAAGAACTATGGTTTTTTTTAGTATTTCCATAAATTACTTCTTTTCTTGGCTCTTCACCAGAATCTGTGGGTGAATATATATGATTCTCTTCAATTCAGCGCGTGAAGGAGGTATTCCTATGCCGGCCTGTCTGCGTTTATGAGTGGAGCTGTTTTTGCGGGGCAGTCGCCGAGGCCTGTCTGAGCCATCTTGAGATGGCGAGTTCCGCAGGCGCCGTAAAAACCACTCTCGAATGCAGGCCTTAGGCAGGGGAATACATCCTTCAGGTTCCTGAACAATTTGAACTAATTTTACTGATACCATTATATCGTCGCTAAACAACCTCTATTTACCCACGGATTCTGGTGAAGGACCCTTTTCTTTCACATATCCGAACGGTTTGTGTTCCGTGTACTTATCAATAATTGGGGTAAGGATATTCATTATAAGTATGGAATAACACACCCCCTCGGGGAACCCGCCCTTGTACCTGATAAGCATCGTCAATAACCCGCACCCGATACCGAATACCACCTTCCCTTTGTTTGTTATCGGAGAGGTAACCATATCAGTTGCCATGAAGAAAGCTCCCAGTATTAAACCTCCCGCCATTACATTGAACAGCGGGTTCAGGTTGAAAACCGCTGAAATCACGCAGACAGTACCTATATATGATAACGGAACGTGCAACGTTATATGCCTCCTGTAAAGCAGGTAAGCCGCTCCAACAAGCAGGGCAATAACAGACGTTTCACCAAGACAGCCGGCCCTGTTTCCAAGAAACATATCCAGGTATTCCGGCAGTTCCCCCGGTATCCCCCCCTTCAGTATACCCAGGGGGCTGGCGCAACTGATACCATCAAACGGCCTCGTCCAGTTCGTCATATGAATCGGCCAGGAAGCCAGGAGCACCGCGCGGGATACCAGCGCGGGATTAAAGGGATTGTAGCCCAACCCGCCAAATACCTGCTTCCCGAGAATTATTGCGATCACGGCGCCTATTACCACCATCCAGGCCGGTGACGAAGGCGGGATAACAAAAACAAACAGTATCCCCGTAACAACAGCGCTGAAATCATTTACGGTAACGGTTCTTTTCGTACCCTTCTGGAACAGGAATTCGGTCAGCACACAGGTACCCACGCTTATTGCCACCAGGACAAGCGCCCTCCATCCAAAGAAAAAGCAGGAAGCAATTACCGCCGGGACAAGAGAAATGACAACATCCCTCATTATCACGGATGTATCCTCACTAATCCTGATATGCGGTGAAACGCTGACTACCGGTATATTTTCCTTCATGTTTCCTTTCTTAGTCTATTAACCTGGCCTTTGAAATCTTGATTGCCTGCACCAGGTTCAACCTGGCAGGGCACACGTAGGCGCATGCGCCGCATTCCATGCAATCAAAAACATTGTAATTTCTTATATTCTCCCATTTCTTATACCGTGAATTCCTGTATATCGCGTACGGAAAGAGTTTCATCGGGCAGGCATCAACACACCTGCCGCAGCGGATACAGCCGGACTCCACGGGAAGAACCCCGGGTTCATTAAAAACAAGTATGCCTGAGGTGCCTTTGACCACAGGCACGTCCAGTGTATATTGGGCAATGCCCATCATCGGCCCCCCGGAAATAATCTTTTTCGGCTCACCCGACAGCCCGCCGCAGAAATCAATAATGTCCCTGAACTGTGTTCCAATTCTTACCAGCAGGTTCTTTGGTTCCTTCACTCCCGAACCCGCAACCGTGAGCACACGGTCGATCAATGGCTTGTTCTTTATAACCGCATCCTTAACAGCCACGGCCGTACCAACATTGTTAACCACAACCCCCACGTCAAGCGGCAGCTTGCCTGTCGGTACTATCCTTCCCAGGACAGCATTGATTAACTGCTTCTCGGCTCCCTGTGGGTACCTGGTTTTCATAACGGCAAGTTCCACATTGGGTTCACGCTTGACCTCCCTGAACAATACCTCAATAGCATCCGGTTTGTTGTCCTCGATGGCAATTATACCCCTGTCGGCATGGGTTACCCGCATAATAATCCTCAACCCCTCAATGACCCCGTGGGAATATTCAAGCATGATACGGTGGTCGCACGTAAGGTATGGTTCGCACTCGCAGCCATTGATAATAACCGTGTCTATTTCCGCAAGCGCCGGAGGATTAAGTTTGACATGAGTGGGAAACGCCGCGCCCCCAAGCCCGGCTACTCCCGCATCGCGGATTATATTGCGTATCTCATCATCGTAAAAACAAAAGTACTCCCTGTTTGAGTTCAACCCTTCAACCCACTCATCCCTGCCGTCAGTTTTTATGATAACTGACAGCATGTCCTTACCTGTCGTATTCGGCTGCGGGCATATATCAAGAACCTCACCTGAAACACTGCTGTGTACGGGCAGGGATATCAGGCCGTCGCCTTCCGCTATTTTTTGTCCGGTTTTTACCTTGTCTTTTGGGTTTACAATTGGATTGGCCGGTTTGCCGGCATGCTGGGATAAGGAGATAATAACCTTCCCGGGAATAGGAACACGTTCTATTCTCCTGGCGGAAGTCATTCCTTTTTCTCCGGGTGGATGAATCCCTGCCTTGAATGAAAACATCACTTCTTTATCATTCCTTTCTCATATGCGTTCAGGAACGCCTTATTACAATCAGGGTCAAACTGTTCCCCGGCACACCTCTTCAGTTCCTTTATCGCCTCTTCACCTGAAAAAGCGTTTCTATAGGGACGGGTGGAAGTCATTGCGTCAAAAGCGTCCGCAACACCGATTATCCTGCCGATTAACGGTATCTTTCTGCCCTTTAAACCGTCCGGGTAACCCGCCCCGCCATACCTTTCATGATGGTGGAGTATACCTGGAACAATATCTTTCAATTGCTTGATTGGAGCTATCATATTGGCGCCTATTGTGGGGTGTTGCAAAATTTTTTTTCTTTCGCTTTCCGTTAATCTTGAGCGTTTTCTGAGTATTCTTTCAGGTATGCCTATTTTACCAATATCGTGTAACATAGCAGATAATCTTATGTTTGTCAATTTTTTCCCCCTTAACCCCATCCCTCTTGCAATTGCAACTGAATATACCGATACTCGTTCAGAATGCCCCTGTGTATAATGGTCTTTTGCATCTATGGCGGACGCAAGGGTCTTTATGGTCGCAAAGAACAGGTCATTCAGGTCCCTGTACAATCTTGCCCTTTCAATTGAAATGGCTGATTGCATGCCGAGGGACTTGAAAAGGGATAATGATTCTGCATCAAAATATTTGCCTCCTTTCCGGTTCACCACCTCCGTAACTCCTATAATTTTACCCCTTATTATCAATGGTACACAGATAAGGCTTCTCGTTTCCTGCTGTAACTTTTTATCAATCTTATTAGAGAATCTGGGATCTTTTGCAACATCAGCAATCAACAGCGGCTCTCCGGTCTTAGCAACCCAACCGGCAAAACCTTCTCCGACTTTTACTGATAATTTTTTTAATGTATCCTTCCTTTTACCGCTTGCCGCAACGAACTGCAGTTTCTTTTTATTTTCATCAAGCAGGAGTATTGAACACCCTTCGGCCTCCATCATCTCCAGGCCTATCTCCATAATCATATCAAGCAAGGTGTCAAGGTTCAGGGTTGCGGCTATTATCCCGGTGGCCTCAATAAGGTTCTCAAGCTTTTCAACCCTGACCTTTAATTCCAGTATCTCTCTTTTTTGGCTATTACCTTTATTCATCACATGACCTTTAAAACAGCAACCTCAACAATCAACCCAACAAGGGTGGCAATTACAACATTCATGACTAAATCAATAAAAAATTCCTTGTTTCTTGACTTCTTCAGCCAGACTCTCAACCCCAGATAAGGAATTATCAGCGTAAACCAGTAGCCTCCAGGTACTATCAGCATGACAATAAAAACCCTCTCGGCAATGCCCGTATACTTCTTTCTCCCCGTGGGAACCTTTATTTCAAGCAGCTTCAGGAAAGCCTCTTTTACGTAGAGGTTTATGAAAACACCGCCGAATCCGGCAAAAACATAACCCATAAGACAAATAACCAGTGTATTATTGTTGTATAACTTCAGGATAAGGGAATCCCCTGCAGGCCCGGTCATGAAATTCAGCTTCGGAATGAGGAAGACCACGCTTATAAGCGCAATATGAAGTAACTGGTCAAGGAAAAAAACCCATAAATTATCTTTCTTTATCTTCTCGCAATAAACCACTTTTCCCCAGTCCTGCAGCCCGTGTATGAGCCATATCCAGAATATTACCACCCATATATCAAAAGTACGCAGGAATGGGATATTAAGAATAACACATACAAGCACGACAATGGCGCTGTGAACGAATGAACCCCATACGTGTTTCAACTTGAAGTTGTATATACTTGATAACTGCAGGGGAAAATCCGCAATAAAATGGGCCAGTAACAAACGTAAGAATATAAACATATTCGTTCCTTTCAACTACTCAGTTAATTCCCAACACTTCATACACTGGAATCGGGTGGGCTTTGCCTTTTACTTTCACGGGATCAAGTTTATTTGTTTTTATAATATCCTTTGTTTTCTCATACACGCTTTCAGTTATGAGGATCTGGCCTGATTTCGCGCACCCTTCAATCCTGCTTGTAAGGTTGACCTCATCGCCTATGACGGTATAATCCATGTGCTGCAGAGAACCCATATTGCCGACAATAACTTCCCCGGTGTTTATTCCCACCCCGAAACCACAGGGGTGCCTTCCCTCCCTTACCAGGTCCTCCTGTATCGCCTTCATTCCTTCCTGCATCTCAATGGCAGTACGAAGCGCAAGTTCCTCCGGGTTCCTGAGCGCTATGGGCGCGCCCCATATTGCCATCACACAGTCACCCATGAACTTATCAAGAGTGCCTTCATACTTGAACAGTATTTCCGTAATCATGGTGAATACCCTGTTAAGTACGGCTACCACATCCTCCGGTTTCATGCTCTCCGACATAGTGGTAAACCCCCTGATGTCCGCAAAAAAAATGGTAAGTACCTTCTTGGTGCCGCCGAGGCTGAGTTTATCAACATCACTTAACATCTCATCAACAACCGAAGAACTCACATACCTCTGGAATACATTCTTTATCCATTTCTTCTCTCTCTCTTCGGTTGCAAACTTGAATACAATAATTGTGAGGTAACCGAATATAATAACTCCGCATGGATAAATAACCTTTACACATATCCCGGCGAAGGCGAATAAATAATACGCAATACCAAAATAAACAGCTACCATTAAAATGCTGAATGCCGCCCCGAAAAGAGGCTGCATCCTGTGTAAGGCAAGCCCGATTATAATCCCCAGCGCAAAGAGAGTTAAGATATCAATAAGCTTTCCTGTCTCTCTTAAAAACCTTTTGTCCAGAATATTACTCGTAGTGTTTGCAAGAACACCCACCAGGGCATACAATGGAGTAAACGGAGTTGGCCTGATATCAACTGTGCCTGTGGCAGTTAAACCAATAAATAATATCTTATTCCTAAAATCTTCAAGATCTATTTTTGCTTCCTTTTTCTCTCTTATGTTTCTGTCAGCCACCAGAGGATCAACATAGGAATATTCCTTAAATGTTTTATTGCCACCGTCATAATTTACAAGCATCTGCCCTTTCTCATCTATGGGGATTTTGAAAGCGCCCAGATGAGATTTTTTTATTTCAATATGCTTCCCAAACTTAACCTCAATGTCTTTTACATCCGCTTTTATATAATCGCATGCCACTTCAAAAGCAAAGGACCGGTACAACCTGCCCCTGTGTTCTATGACCAGAGGCACCCTGCGCGTTACCCCGTCAACATCCGGCAGGGCATTTACATAGCCTGCCCCTTTAAGAGCATCTAATAATTCCGGTATGGGATATTTTATCTCCGAGGCCCTGAAGTATTTACCTGCTCCTTCAGGATTAAACTCTATTGTCCTTTCCAATATTTTTTTACTGGTAGTTGCTTTTTCTTTCAGTATTTCATAATCCCTCTTATTGTATGGTTCAATTTTTGGATCAGGAAAGAAGTACGGGAAATATACTTTATTGCTTTCTTTGCTTTCCTTTGCGAAATAAGCATCGTCATTGGGAAAGTTCTTGTCAGGTTCTGTGAATATTACATCAAAACATATGGCCGCAGGTTTATACTTTGATAGAACATTAACCATGTGCCCGTGCCAGTATCTACGCCACGGCCATTTTCCAATTTGTGAAATCGAAAATTCATCCATGGATATGATCGCAACATTCCTATTTGCTTCCCTGACGCCGCGGAGTTTAAAACGCAGGTCTATAGTCTTTAACTCAAAAGGTTCTCCTATGTTAAATAAATATAGGATAGCAATCAAACTCGTTACAGTCAGGCATATAACAAGTTCTACTATCCATTTATGCTGTTTTAAATTAAACCTCACAAAAACATCCCTTTGAGCCCAGTTTTAAATCAGTAAATAAGTTCCTTTAATTCCTTCACGTTTGTAATGTAGATATACTTGTTTTCAATGATTATACAATTGTTCTTCTTGAAACTCAGCAGTGTCCTGCTGACCATCTCTCTTGCCGTGCCAACCATGTCAGCAAGCTCCTGGTGGGTTAATTTTAGATTAATTTTTACTCCCCTGTCAGTCTTTATCCCGTACTTCTCCATCAGGTTTATCAGGGTTATAGCAATACGCCCGAGAACGTTCTGAAAAGAAAGCGCCTCTATCTCCCTGTCTGCCTTGCGCAGCCGGGCGCACAAGGCTCTCATCACTTTTATACTTACAACAGGATTGTTTTTAACATGTTTCTCAAAAATCCTTTTCTTTAGAACTATGACCTCCGTATCTTCAGCAGCCGAAGCCGTCGCTGACCGTATTTCCTTTTCCAGGATTGCCATTTCACCAAGAAAGTCTCCCTTGCCGAGGATGTCCAGTGTTTTCACCTGGCCCCCGGTGGAAGTTTTAAAAACCTTGATCATGCCCGAGATAATAATGAACATGCTCTCACCTTGTTCTCCCTCAGAAAAAACAATATCCCGCTTGTTGAACCTCTTCGTCCCGGTAATCTTATTCATTTCATCCAGTTCATTTTCACTAATCTTTGAAAAAATAGGAACTTTTTTTAAAAATGCAGCCTTTTCCATTTCGAATTTACCTCCCTTGAAAACATTCTGCAGTACCACGAAAAATCAAACTTCTCCATTAAACCTTATTTAAACAGCAATTTCATTATTGCCTTCTGAACGTGGAGCCGGTTTTCCGCCTGATCGAAAACCACAGAGTGCGGCCCGTCTATAACTTCATCCGTAATCTCCTCCCCCCGGTGAGCAGGCAGGCAGTGCATTACAATAACATCCTTTTTTGCTTTTGAAAGTAATTCTGAATTCACCTGGAATTCCTGAAAATCCTTCTTGTTTATCTTCCTGCCATCCACATTGCCCATGCTCTTCCATACATCAGTGTATATTACATCGGCATTTCTGACTGCTTCAAGGGGAGTATGTGAAACCGATATCCCGGCACTGGTTTCCTTTGATGCTTCCAGGCATCGATTCAAGATATCCCTGTCAGGTTCATATCCCGCCGGAGAACATACAACCAGCTCCAGTCCAAGCTTTGAGGCCAGGTTCATCCAGGAATTAGCGATATTATTACCATCACCGATATAAACAACCTTCAAGCCGGATAAATCCGGCGCTTCCCTGCGGGTACAGCCGATGGATTTTTTCTCCATTATTGTAAAAACATCACAGATAACCTGACATGGATGAAGCAGGTCGGTAAGGCCGTTTATCACAGGTATTGTACTGCAGGACGCCAGTTCTATTACATCATCATGGGCATAAGCCCTTATCACTATTCCATTCAGGTACCTTGAAAGGGCTTTTGCGGTATCCTTGATGGTTTCACCACGCTTCAACTGCATGTCAGCTGTGTTGAGAAATATTGTGTAGCCACCAAGCTGGTGTATTCCGACTTCAAAGGAAACCCTGGTCCTCGTGGACGGCTTCTGGAATATCATCCCAATGACCCTGCCCCTTAAGAACAGTTTATCCTTATCCGTTTCTTTTTTCAGCTCCCCTGCCGCTGTCAGAACCTCAAATATTTCTCCTGACTCAAGATCATGAATTGAAATTAAATCCTTGCTATTCATTATCAGCCTCTCTTAAACAACAATTGTGGAATATCACTTTACAGTATGAATTCCCCGGTATTAATCCCCGGCCGTATTCACGAACATTTTCGGGAACAGGGCATAAAACATTACCGCCTTCATAACTTCTTCAACTTTTATACTTTCATTGGGAACGTGGCAATGTTTCTCATTCCCCGGGCCGAAACCCAGGGTGGGTATTTTCTTCTCCCCCATTGTATAAGAACCGTTGGTGCAAAACGGCCACAGGTGGACTTCCGGTTTGTTTTCAAAAACACATTTATATGTCTTAACCGCTGATTTTAACATTGCATGTTCTTTATCCATGAGCCAGGCGGGGAAAAACCTGTTCAAAACCTCAACCCTTCCACCCCTGCCGGCAAGCGCTTTCATTTCCCTCATTACTTTTTGCTTTGTTTCTTTTTCAGTCGTCCTCCTGTCAAGGTATATCACACAACTGTCAGGAACCGTATTGAGCGAGGCGCCTCCGGATTCAATCCCGGTAACGCTTATTGTACTCCTGCCGAGAACCGAGTTAAGTTGAAACGACTTGTTCATGTTTTCCACTTTTTTAACCAGGGGATTCATCCTGTATATAGCGTTTATCCCCTTCTCAGGAATACTGGCATGAACTGATTTCCCCCTGGTTGTTATCTTCACCCCTATCCTTCCCTTATGCCCTCTTATAACCCTTAAACCGCTTGGTTCTCCTATGATTACGCATTCAGGCCTTCCGGTAATTTTTAAAACTTCGCTGATACCCCTGCCCTCCGCTTCCTCTTCAAGAACGCTTGCGGATACGAAAAGAGAATAATCGCTTTCAAGCCCCAGGAGCTTGATAAGTTTACCCGCAAAAACCATTGCCGCAACCGAACCTTTATCATCGCAGGAACCCCTTCCGTAAAGAACGCCTTTTCTTAAAACCGCGCCGTACGGATTGCCGGTCCATTTTTTTACATCCCCTATTCCCACTGTATCTATATGAGCATCATACAATATGCGCTTTTTGCCACTCCCTATTCTCCCTATAACACTTCCGGATTTACTTACGGTTACCCTGTCAAACCCGGCATCTTTCATTTCCCTTTTAACCCTGTCTGAAACCCTGCCCTCATTACCGCTGAGGCTTTTAATCCTTACAATATCCTTTAAAAACCTGACCAGCCGGGATTTTTCCTTAATTGCTGTCTTTTTAACAAGAGTCCATTCGGATGTCATTTAGTTTCCGTTTTTTCGTGTTACTTTTTCTTCTCTTCTTCTTTTATAACGATTCCTAATTTATTGACTGCCATTGA
>JAUXBS010000196.1 GCA_030619245.1 Clostridia bacterium
CCTGCTTTTAATCCAATGTACTCGTCAAGATTAAAAGTAATCACCCGTGAAAAATCCAGCCCTTCATCCCTGTGGAGGCGTATTAATTCCCTGTAGACGCCCAGCGGTGTGCTTCCCGTGGCCAGCCCCAGAACGGTATCAGGTTTTTTTCTTATCCCACCGGCAATTATTTCCGTAACAATCCCGCATATCTGTTCGTAATCCTTTTTGACGATAACTTTCATATCAGTTCTCCTGCTTGATTGTTTTGGTTATCAGGTTCCATCCCCCGACTTTCACAAACGGCAATTCCCCTTCAAGGTCTTCCTCTTTAAACACTGCTGATACCTTTCTTTTCTCGCCGGGAAGCAGGCTGAAGTAGTTCTCCTCCCAGAAAACAGGCACCACCGGTTCGCCCTCCGGGCCTCTTATTATGTCAAGCTGTATGAAGAAGGCAAGTTTGTCTGAAGGGTTTTCCACTAATACCAGGGCAACTCTTTCATTACCTTTATTCTCAATTTTATACGATACCTCCACTTCCACCGCCGGCAGTTCCTCCAGGCTGGTGAAATCCGAAAGAGATTCGTAAGAGAAATCCACATCTCCCGCAAACGGCGAGGGGGCGTCCTCCTCTCTGAAGTATTCCAATTTCTTCAGTTCGGAATCCCTTCCGTACCCCATCGTACTGTACGATGACAGGCAGTAAAAATTGGACGAAACCAGTTTGTCCGAACTGTCCCTCAGTTCAAGCTTAAGAAAATACGCCGGGGTCAAACCCTCTGGCATCTCAATAATAAAAGCCCTGTTGCTGCTGTCCTCCGAAACATCTATTTCAGCGGTATTTGAATACTTCCGGGTCAAATCCGTATTGAATATCCTTGCAGTAACTTTCAGGTTACTGAAATCCCTGTAATACCCGTTGATTACACAGACCGAGTTGTCATCATAGGAATACTGGACGTGCAGCGGCTCGCAGGCCTTCTGTACCCCGTAGAAGGCCCCTCCCGGCAGCAGGTACGCGTCAAACAACTGCCAGCATACCGACGGCCAGCTGCTGTTGAACATCCAGGCTATCAACCCGGTTGACAGATACTTGTTCCTTGCCCAGGCCTCAAACAGCCCCCTGGCAGCATCGTAATTCATAAGCTGCGATTTCCTGCAGTAATCCTCCACGCCTGCCGCGGCGCCGTACTGGGCTTCCACTTTCGCGGTGTTTACCTTCAGGTCCCTTGGCCGGGCGCTTGAATGATAGAACCAGGCTCTGCCTATCGGCCATAACTTGTCCTGCGGCAGCATCCTGCGCATGCTCTCCACCCGGGGAATTACCGCTCCCGGCCCCTCCTCTGTGGCAAAACCGAAAGCGCCGCCCGCGTCCTTGTTCAGGTAATAATAAAAGGGCGGCACGTAATCATAAGGGCCGTTCATCTTAACCCCTGTATCCCCGGTAACCTCACTCTTTATCGCGGCCGCCGAAGAAACGTAAGGCCTTGTCTTATCGCAGGCGTCAAGAACTTTTATATACCGTTTTTCAAGTTCCGGCCTGGGCGGCATGTCACTGCCGTACATCCAGGCGAAGATGCAGGGATGGTTCCTCAACCGCAGCACCTGTTCCTTCCAGTAGTCAACGGCAAGGCCCATTCTATGCGAATCGTAAATCCCCCCGAACTCGTCACATAAACTACCGAGGTGATGTTCCCATTCCCAGTGACAGGTCCAGCCCGCAAGAACCATTATCCCGTACTTGTCGCACATATCGTAAAGGAAATCCTTTCCCCATATGCCTTCAACGCGTATCGTGTTCAGGTTCATCTGTTTAGCGTATTTGACTTTGGCTTCAACAACCTTATCCGAATGCCTCAGCATTAAATCGTCCGTCCACCCGCCTCCTCTGATGAGTATGTTCTTGCCGTTAATTTTAAAACCCCTGTATCCCTCGCTGTTGAAATAAGAGGAAACTTCACGTATACCGAAACTCACCTTTTTAACATCTGAAACCTCATCTTTTGACTTTAAAACAAGTTCCAGGCCGTACATATTCTGGGGACCGGTCATATTGGGCCACCATAAGCGCGGACCGGAAATATTCAGCTGTTTAAATTCAGAAGGGGTAAAAGTGATTATCCTGGTTTCCCCGGGAGCAAGCTCTATATCCCTGGAAAAACGTATGTTTTCGATTCTTCCCTCCAGTGTCCCTTTAAACGCCTCCCCTCCCGTATTGCTAACTTCTGCGGAAACGGTCAGGCGCGCGGTTTCACAGGAAGGCAGGTCCAGGTCTGTAATTACACAGGGGTCCTCTATAATCCCGGGCCCTGTAGCCCGGAAATAAACGTCCTGCCATATCCCGGTATTTTCATCCGCCGGCCTCGGATTCCAGTCAACAAACCCCACTGAAAGGTCCCCGTCTTTTGCAGGAAACACCTTTAATGCCAGGTAATTTGTTGCCCCCGGCAGAACCCATCCGGTTACGTCGAATTTAAATAACCTGTAAACCCCCTCCGCTGTTTTACTGTCAGCAACCAGGTGCCCGTTAAGCCATATATCAGCCTTGTAAATTATACCGTCAAGGTGAAGCCACACCTTCTTCCCCTCGTAACCGGCAGGAAGCTGGAACTCCGTACGGTACCACCACGGTTTCCTGAATATCTTTTTCGGGATGGATCTCATATTTTCCCCGTAATACGGGTCGGGAAAGACATTATTTTCAACCAGAATCGACAGAACGGTTGATGGAATTGCCGCGGGGTACCAGCCTTCGGGGACAAACTCGCAGCTTGAAACTACCTTCCCGCATTTCTTCACCTTTGAAGAGGATTCCACCATCCAGCCCTTATCCAGAAGCAACCTGTCATCCGGATCGTGAAGTAGTCCATCCGTCGCTGTCAGTCCTCTCAGGCAAACCCATGAGCAAACTACCAGTAAAAATGTAATAAACAGAATTGGAATATTCTTTTTCATGGCAAATAAAAACCTCCTTCCAATATATTTGATGATACCTAGTGCTCTGTCTCATAAATTCCCGTTGTTTTTGCAATGGTATTTTGAGCCGCGCCGAAGCAACGAGAGGCGAGCATATCGGGAATATGCAAGCCGAGCATTGCAAAGGCACAGGCCAAAAGCCCTTTGCCCTTCGGAAGGCTACATTCCGAGCAACTCCTTCGTTGTTTCGATTGCGACTCTATGGAATAGGAAGTCCCCAGAGGGGGCGCCCTC
>JAUXBS010000267.1 GCA_030619245.1 Clostridia bacterium
ATTCAATTCCGAAAGGCCGCGCGGTTGCTTTCAAAGTGTAACCGTTGGACCTATAATTGTATGTGCTGCTTTCTATATCAAGAGGATCATTAGCATTTACTACAGTCATAAGTATATCTTTTCTTTCGGCGCTGTGGCCGTAAACTTTAAAGTCCACCCCCGCTATACCGGTATGTTTCAGGAACGGCATTATTTCCGCCGCAATCAACGGGGATGCCAACACTAACATAATCATTGCCATAATAATTAATGCTCTTTTTCTCATCTTCTTCCTCCTTCAGGCTTCATTTTTCCGATTTAACAAGTTCCTTGTATTTTTTCATCATCAACTTCGTGAACTTCCCGGGCTTGCCGTTTCCGATGGTTTTACCGTCAATCCTCGTAACGGGCATTATTTCAAGAAGAGTGTTAGTTAAGAAACACTCCTGAGATTCATGCAGTTTGTTCTTTTTGAATTTCTTTTCAATAACCTTAATCCCTGATTTTGCCGCCAGTTCAATAACTTCCCTGCGCGTGATGCCATCAAGGGCTCCAACCCCCGGAGGCGGCGTTAGCAGGGTGTTGCCTGCGCTGATGAATATGTTGCTCACGCAACCTTCTGCGACCCAGCCTTCTCTTGAAAGCATGATGCCTTCAAAAGCGTTCTTTGATTTTGCCTCAATACCTGCAATTATGTTATTTAGGAAATTACATGACTTAATTGAAGGGTTGATTGCTTCGGGATGATTTTTCATTGTTGAAACAGTTACCGCATCAACCCCCTTTGAATATATTCCGTCAGTATAGCCTTTGAATTCCTTTACATATACTGCCTGCGTAGGGGATTTGCATAAACCGGGATTTATCCCGGGTTCCCCGGGGCCTCTTGTTACCGTAACTCTTATATAAGCATTTCTTAAGTTATTTAACTTAATTAACTTATATATTATATAATTTAATTTAATAGAATTCAATGGAATTTTCAAGTAAATCTTTTTTGCGGAATTGTGAAGACGTTTAAAATGCTCATCCGGCCTGAATATTTTTTTATTATAGGCGCGAAGTGTTTCAAAAACCCCGTCACCGTATAACAGCCCGTGGTCAAGGAATGATACCTTTGCGTCGCTTTTTTTTAAGTACCTGCCGTTCAAATAAACTATAACGTTTTTCATGTGTAACTCCTCATTTCAAGGCGATAACCAGGGCTTTTGCCTTATCAAGTGTTTCCCTGTATTCATTTTCAGGGTCAGAGTCAGCCACTATACCCCCACCCACCTGAAAGAAGGCATTTTCGCTTTTTAGGATAATGGTCCTGATAACTATGTTTAAATCCATGGAATCGTTAAAGCCAATCCAGCCAATTGAACCCGTGTAAACGTTTCTTTTAGTCGGCTCAAGTTCATCTATGATTTCCATTGCCCTTATTTTCGGGCACCCGGTTATTGAACCTCCCGGAAAGCATGACTTCAGAAGGTCAATGCAGTCATATTTTTTCTTAAGTTTCCCGCTTACGGTTGATGTCATCTGGAACACGGTTGAATATATCTCAAGGTTTTTGTGCTCTTCAACCCTGACGCTGCCGAATTCGCAGGTTTTACCGAGGTCGTTTCTTTCAAGGTCAACTATCATGGAAAGTTCAGCTTCGTCTTTTGGACTTGTCAGGAGTTCCTTTGACAGCAGGTTGTCGTCACTTTCATTTTTACCCCGGGGCCTTGTGCCTTTCATCGGCCTTGTATGGACCGCGCCGTTTCTTGCCTTAAGGAATCTTTCCGGTGAGGAGCCCACTATGTGGAAATTTCCGGAATTCAGGTAACAGGCAAACGGGGCAGGATTGACCCGGCACAGTTTTTTAAACAATTCGTAGGGATGGTTCCTGTACTTGATGTTGAACCTTTGTGAAAGATTTACCTGGTAAATGTCGCCCGCGTATATGTAGGAAATGGATTTCCTTACGGCTTTCAGGTAATTCCGCTTATTGAAGTTGGAGTTCATTTTACCTGAAGGTTTAATGCTTTTAGCGCTGATGGTTCTTTTTTTCTTGTTTTTTACATCCAGGATATTCCTGAAACGTTTGATTCCCAGCCTGGCGTTTTTGGCCGCTTTCCTGCTGTCGGTCTCAAGGAAATCAACAGATGAAATCCATGATTTATCGCTTGTCCGGTCGTATATGTA
>JAUXBS010000106.1 GCA_030619245.1 Clostridia bacterium
ATAGTTTAGCAGCTTCATTTATGGTAAGGTAGTCATTTAGTTTTGTCATGTTTATTACCTTTTACAAAATTATACAACATTTAACATAGAGAGGCAAATAAAATATGTTACTAAATAGTGCCAAGCATATTAATATTTTCATAAACGTTAATACTCTGAATAAAATATTACTCTTTATAACCATTTCATCATCCAATTTAATTATGCTATATGTATTTAGATACTTCTTAATTTTCATCTCCTCGCCTCTCCTTTTCTTTGACCTTGTTGTCACCTCTTGCGCAGCCTGTTATACGTCTCTCTGAACAGCAGCTTCGCCTCGCTGTTAATGGAGCTTGCCTTAACGGCCTCATTGTACTGGTCTATTTCTTCCCTCAACATGCCCTTAAGGTTGTATAACCTTCCCTTAATAATATGCCCTTTTGCCTTATAATACCCTGCAAGCTTCAGTTTTATGCTTGTTTCCGCCTCTGCCCCTCCCGTGCCGGTTATACTGCCGAATATTTCCCGGGGCCTGTACTTCAATACTTCCTCAAGGTTTCTTATATACGTATTTACACTGTATTCTTCGGGCGCCGAAAAGTCAAGGTATGGACGGTCATCAGTGTTTATCCCGCTGTAACCCTTCAGTAACCTGCCAACCGCAGCCTCATCAAGCAACAGGCAGCTTATCATTTCATAAGGGTTTTCCAGCCCGCACAGCCGCAGGTCCTTTACCACTTCCGCGTCCTCCATCTTATCCCTTAAAGCCTGCAGGTTTACCTTCAGTTCATCCTGTGTCCCTGCCATTATAAGCTGGGGAAGGTGTGTAAACCATACGGTCATGTGAGGAAACACGCTCCTGAACGTATTTACAACCATCTTGAAATCATCAAGAGAAAGGTCATGAAGCGGCAGGAACTGGACAACCACTCCTTCCCCGGAAAGCCTGCTTTTATACAGTTCATAGCATTCCCTGGTGTACAGGTTAACACTGCCTAATCCAGGGTGAATGGGATCGCACGTTATAACATCATACTTCCTGTCAACAGTCAGTATATGGCTCCTGCCGTCACCGATTATCAGCTTCACCCTCGGGTCATCAAGTACGTTATTGTTAACGTCCCTGAAGTACTCCGCAGCCTCCTTAACACCGGGAATGATTTCTATACAGTCTATTTCCCCGGCGTCATACCTTGATACCGACCAGGTTGTAACACCCATGCCGAAACCTATAACGAGCACCCTTTCAGGCCCGGGGTGCAGCAGCATGGGCAGGTGGCCGAGCAGCCTGACCGTCTGCATGGAACCCGAGGTCGTATCCAATGCCAGTATACGGTTTATCTGCAGTTTTCTGCCTCCGTCCTTCCTTATGACCATTACAGTACCTGCCACCCCCTCCTTTGAATAAATAACACTTCCACCCTTCCTGTTCAGGTCCTTCTTAACTGCGAATACTCCATCCGCGAAGATATAGCCTGTCATGGCCAGGCATACAAGCACTGCGCAGCCCTGCAGTATACCCTTCACCTTCCTGTCCAATGATGTATTCACCAGGAACAGTATTCCTCCGGCCGTTACATTGAGTAATGCCACTGCAATCAATGACTTCCACACTCCCATTACCGGGATGAGCAAAAAACTCGCCGCAAACGAACCCGCAACGCTCCCTATCGTATTAATGAAGAGTATCTCTCCTATCCCACCGCCAACCTTCATCTTTTGCGTGTATATCCTGCCCACAACAGGGAAAACCCCTCCTATCAGGGTTGCAGGCACTATGAGTATTAAAACCGAGACCAGGAACTGCCTTATTACAAGCAGCCCTGAAGGCCCCGTAAAATTCACCGGGCTTATCCCCATAATGCTGTTAAGTTTGAAGTATAAAGGCACACTTGCAACTGCGGCCAACCCTATCAGGGCTTCAAGCGCGCCATACATCAACAGCCGGTCCTTTACCCTGTCAACGTACCCGGACGATATGTAACTGCCCAGGGCCAGCCCGAAGAGCATGGTTGCAAGCATCGTTGAAAACGCGTAAACGTCATTCCTGAATATCATGATAAGTATCCTGAACCATACCACCTCATAGGCGAGTGAGGCGAATCCGGAGACAGCAAAGCAGGCAAGGACTATTACCGGCAAATAACCGGGCTGAGGTTCCCCTTTAGCCTCAGCCTTATGCACTTCACTTTCCCTCTCTTCCGGTTCCACTGCCGTAACTCCGCTGGTTTTAAAGGCAATTACAGCAACCAGTATATTTACGGCTGCCGCTATCCATACACTTGTTTTTACCCCCACTGCGGCAATCAGGAAGAAACCCGCAAGCAAACAACCGGCAACAGCGCCAAGAGTGTTAATGGAATAAAGCCTTCCTACCCTCAGCCCCAGTTCCTTCATGCTCTTTACCGATAACTTGCTTATAACAGGAAGAGCTGCGCCTATGAAAACAGTGGGAATGATAAGCAGGATAAAGGACAGTAAAACCCTCAGCATCAGCGCTACAGGCGCCCAGTCCCGGAAATACTTAAAAATACCGGCATAAATCACACCCATTGAAGGGAATAAAAACTGAACGAGTAAGGCAGACAAGGCTGTGCCTGCCTGGAGGAAAGCAAAGGCCTTTAAAGGATTGTACTTCCTGTCTATCAGCCTGCCGAAGTAAAAACCTCCTATTGCCAGGCCTGCCATGAATACCGCAATAACCATACTCGTAGCATATACGGTTGAACCGAACACCAGTGAAAACGAACGCATCCAGGCCACCTCGTATATCAGCCCGCACGCGCCGGTTAAAAATAACAATGCCAGTAATCTAATATATATTTTAAAATCCTTTCCGGAAACCTTTTTAATGCCTGCCGAAATACCATCAAGACAGCTATTGATTTTTCAGTTATTTATTTATCTCCCCGGTTTATGTATTTTCTTTATTCTATCAAATGAAAAAGCGCTGCAGGGAGCCTCCTTTCTGTCATGGCAGTTTCAAACAGTTTAAATGTATCTTTTTCTCTTTATAATAATACATGACAGGAAGTAGAAGAACGAACTTATTACTATTGTATATATTAAAGTATACAGGAGGTATTTCAGGTCTGCTGATGAAACAATAAAGCTCTCCCGGATACCTGCTATTTCCTCCGAGAAGGGATTAAACACCGGCAAAAACATATAGAGAACATAGAAGGCCGTTTTCAGGATACTCAGCATAACTACGGAAAACGCGCTTTCAGCATTCTTCAATCCCGACATAATCAATATCAACAGGTAATAGAATGTTTCAGGCTTAAATACCAGTGTAATCAGCACTGCCATCACCGGAGATAGTATTACAGTTAAAAAGATTACATAAGACAATAATATAATTGTTGTGAAGAAATTATAAAAAGTAAGGTACACCACTCCCCACTGGAACGGCATCTTCCATATTATAAACATCGCCGCCACCATTATGAATATAGCCGCAAACAGTACGGCGCATACCATAATTGCAGAGACAAACTGGGACAACAGCCAGGTTTCAATCGGGCAGGGTTTTGTTATAACCATCTTGATATTGCGGTTGTTCAGATGATGTGACACTGCCATAATCCCGAACGCAGCTATAATAAGCACTGTAAACCCGCTCATCTGGTTAAATGCCATTTTGGTGACGTCAAACATCTTCGTTATTGACCCGAATATTATGGCAGGTACAAGGACTAATCCCATGATAACCAGCAGGAATATCCTTACTACTATCAGCAGCCTGTTGCGCCGGTAGAACTTAATATTAACCCATACATTTGCCATTAACTGCTTTATCATATCACTGTTTATCCTTTAATATATCAATAAACGTTTCTTCCAGCGATACCTTCTTAATCGAACAGTTGTAAATCTTTAATCCCTTCTCATCAACAAACCTTAAAAACTCCTTTATCCTGTCAGCCGGGACTTCTCCCTTTACCCTGTCTTCAGTCTTCTCCGTTACATTCATATATCCCGGAATACCCTCCGATACCTCCAACTCCACATAGTAGCTCTCCTTATCGGACTTCACCAGGTTTTCAAGTTTGTCATGGGCAACGATTTTACCCCGGTCCATAATTGCCACGCGGTTGCATATCATTTCTATCTCTGAGAGCATATGTGAGTTTATCACTATAGTTGTCCCCTTCCTGTTCATCCCGAGTAATATATCCCTGAACTCCTTGACCGCCATAGGGTCAAGCCCCCGGGTGGGTTCATCAAGAAAGAGAAGCTCAACATCCTTAAGCAGGCACACCGCAATACCAACTTTCTGCTTCATGCCCTTGGAACACTTGCTAATCCTTAAATCCCTGAACTCAGCCAGCTTGACCTTCCTTATTACCTCATCTATCTTTGAATCAGGGATGTCCTCATAATACAGCGAACCGTAATACCTGACAGCTTCTTCAACGGTTAAATACAGGTGGTAATGAGGTTCTTCGGGAAGGTAAGCGATTTTCTCATATAATTTTGACCCGGGCTCCGGTTCCCTGTCAAAAACAGTGATGCTTCCGGAATCGGGCTTTATAAGCCCGAGCAAACAGTACATTGCAGTGGACTTGCCTGCCCCGTTAGGCCCGATAAGGCCGAAAATATCACCCTTTTCAACGTTGATATCAAGGCCGTTAAGCGCCTTTATTTCTTTCTTGAACATCCCTGTTTTAAACGTTACCTTAAGGCCTTTAACGCTTATTATCATTCCTCTTCCCCTGCAAAAAACAATTCCTTTAGTATTTCCTCATCCGTTTTACCTTCCACATCCATTTCAAGGAGTTTCTCTATTATTTTCTTTGATGTCCCGTCCTTACAGTACTTCAGTTTCTTACCGCAGTTAGGACAGTTCATTTTTTCAGCGAATTCCCTTGCCCTGCCCTCCAGTTTTATTACGGGCTCATCATCTTCCCCTGCGACAATGGACTGCCGGCTCTCCAGCAGCTTAAGATAGGTTTCCCTTTTAATGCCTATACCGGTATCCATCATATTCCGGTATATCTTGAATAAGTTCCCGAAAGTCACATCAGCATTGGATATCATACCTGTTTCATACATGGCAATCTTTCCGTCAGGCGCGATAAACACTGTAGTGGGATAACTCTCCACTCCGTACTTAACCCGGATAACGGAATCCTTATCAATACCCACGGGAAAATCCACGCCCCGGGTTTCCGCAAACATCCTGACCGTTGCCTCCTCCTCCTGTTCACAGATACCAATCATAATTAAGCTCTCATCTTCGTGCTTCCTGTAAAACCTGTTGAGTTCAGGCATCTCTTTGCTGCATGGCTCGCACC
>JAUXBS010000060.1 GCA_030619245.1 Clostridia bacterium
AGTGTAATGGTGGCTTCTCCGTTTATAGCGTTTACAGGGTTAGCGCCAACCAGTGTCCCGGCTCCCGAAACACTGAATGTAATTGAATTTCCTGCCGTATTCGCCACACTGTCATCCTTGTCGCATATCGAAGCGGTAATGACAGCAGCGCTTTTCCCGCCGGCGGTAATGAAGGGATAAGCGGCTGTGCTGTGTATTACAATATCGTCTCCGGCTTTAAGGGCTGTAAGTTCCACCTGCCCTGAATCCGGTACAGCGTCAAAATAAACGTAGTACATTCCCCTTTCAGCTACCACTGATACCAGCTGCGCCTCGCCGTTCTGCAGTACCTTTGCTTTATCCCAGGCCCCGGATACTTCAGTCTTAAACGTAAGCGGGTAATCGAATATATCATCATCAAGTGTATCCGTGATATCCAGGAGCACCTGTGACGCGGTGGATGATATTAATTGTACGGTTGAGTGTTTCCTTTCCTTCAGGTACTTGACAACCTCCGTGAGCGTTCCCACCCACAGCATCGTTGATTTCCGGCTGACGTACTGAAGATGGCTCTCACAAGTTTCAGGTGAAGGCGGTTCCCAGCCGACCCCCCCGATACCGTGCCAGGTTTCAATAAGCCATTTACCGTTTGCTATCGCCCGGTCAACCCAGCCATTCATCTCAGAAAGCGAGGTTTCGGTCAATAACACCTGGCTCCTGAGGTCGTAGAAATTCGGTGACGTCAATGAATTATAATCGGCAGGAGTCCCCCAGCCTCCCCTTGCAGCTTCATGTTGTTCCTTCACCTTTTCTATTACAATGTTATTTTTTTTGAAGTACGGATAAACAAAGTTTATGCACCTGTAATTATCTGATAAATTCCTTTCAATTGCCTCCTTAGCGCCGTTAATTTCCATCTCAAGCTTAACATCATCCAGTTCAGTGCCGTCATCTTTTAATAAAAACATGTGGGTGTTAGAATGGTTTGCCACATCAAGATACCCTTCCTTAATAAGCGCCTTCCATTCGGGCCAGGCCCCATGGCTCTCTCCCACGTTCGCCCAGTCTCTTATGTAACCGCTGCCTCCCTCAACCCAGTCAGGAACCAGGCCCACGGTGCCTTTCAACCCGTACTTCCTGAATAATGAAACGTAGAAGCAAACAGATTCGTAAAAACCGTCATCACTTGTAAAAGTCCAGGCAGCCTGCTTATTGTCCTTTAAGAGGCATGCCGTTGTATCGCCAAAAGCAGCCATGGATTTACCCGGCATAATGAATATTAACGAACCAATAAGAATAACTTTCAATTTATTTTTCATTTATTATTTATCCTGATTTCCAGAAAACCACGGGTAAAAACCCGTGGGGCTCCATAATTGGAGCTTATTTTCGGTCAAAAGGGATTTCCAACTGCGGTTATGCGCTCTTTTTTATTCCTTTAAATCCCTCCAGCTCTTTCCTGCTTTTACATCAACAACCAACGGTACTTTCAGCTTAATTGAATTTTCCATTTCCATCCTAACCAGGGCTGAAACCCTTTCCTGTTCTTTCACGGGGACTTCAAACAGTAATTCATCGTGTATCTGCACTATCATTCTTGACTCCAGTTTTTCCGCCTTTAGCCTCCTGCTGATGTTTATCATTGCAACCTTTATTATATCCGAAGAGGTCCCCTGTATCGGAGTGTTTATCGCCATCTTCTCCGCATTGTTCTTGAGCCTCCTGTTCCTGCTGTTAATTTCAGGCAGGTACCTGCGCCTTTTAAGAACAGTGCTGACATAACCGTCAATCCCCGCCTGTTTAATCGTGTTGTCTATATATTCCCTGACCCCCTCATACTTTTTGAAGTAGGTTTCAATATATTCCTTAGCCGTTTTAACAGGAATATTAACATCCTTTGCAAGCGTATGGGCGCCCATGCCGTAACACAGCCCGAAGTTAACAACCTTTGCCAGCCTGCGCATGTCTTTTGTTACAGCCTCTTGTTCAACATTGAATATCTCTGAAGCAGTCCGCGTATGAACATCCTGATTGTTCATGAACGAATCCATCAGGTTCTTATCACCAGAAATATGCGCCAGCGCCCTTAAATCAATCTGGGAATAATCAGCGGAAATAATAACACAGCCCTTATCCGGGATAAATGCCCCCCTTATCCTTATTCCGAGTTCGGACCTTACGGGTATGTTCTGCAGGTTCGGCTCCGAGGATGAAAGCCGTCCTGTTGCGGTAACGGCCTGGTTGAAGGAACTATGAACCCTTCCGGTATCAGGATTGATTAGCTGCGGCAGTGTATCCACGTAAGTTGATTTTAGTTTCTGCAGTTCCCTGTACCTGATCATTAAACCGGGGAGTTCGTGTGACGATGAAAGCTGAGCCAGAACGCTTTCTGCGGTTGAATACCCCGTTTTTGTTCTTTCTATCACGGGTAGTTTAAGTTTCTCAAACAGGATAAAAGACAGCTGTTTCGGTGAATTCAAATTGAACTCCTGCCCTGCGATTCTGAATATCTCCTTTTCAAGTTTCATGATATCACCGGCGAATTCCCTTGAAAGCTCACCTAAATAGTCACCGTCAATGAGTATCCCTTCCTGTTCCATTTCAGCAAGAACGGATACAAGCGGCAGCTCAACATCCTTGAAAAGTTCCTCCATCCCTTTTTCCCTTAACTGCCCCATCATGGTTTCCATAAGGCGCAGTACAATACTGCATTCCGAACAGGCGCTGCCGTAGGTTTTACTGCCAGCAAGCTCCCCGAAGTCAAGCTGTCCCCCGGGTTCCCCGGGTGAAGGCAGCTTATAATCCAGCTGCGTTAATGCCACCTCCTCGATACCGTGTTTACCTGACGGGTCCAGCACGTATGAAGCCACCATTGAATCAAAGCAAACACCGGCCAGTTTAATCCCCTGCCTGCTGAGCAAAACAATACTCCTCTTTAAATCATGGCCGCACTTCCTTATACTCCCGTCCTCAAGTACCGGCTTTAACTGTTTGAGCACCGCCTCCCGGTCCCTGCCCAGCGGGATACAACACCCCCCCTCCTCCTTTAAAGCCAGGGCAATACCTGAAATATTCGCCTTCATGGGCGTTTGGCTGTCAGCCAATACGCCGATTGATAATATCTCTTCCTTTGACAGTTTCCCGATAAACTTTTCAATATCCTTTTTTGCTGTTAAGGCCCTGTACTCAACGCCGCCCCTGTCTTTTATTTCACCTGCCCCCGGCCCGCTCTCCGGGTATTCAATAACCGGCGCTTCCGGTTCCGCAGCAAGGGAATATAACAGGCTTTTAAATCCCAGTTTTTTATAAACGCTTAGAAGTTTATTCTTATCCGGTTGTTTTAATTTATAATCTACAATCATGCTTTTTATAGGAAGGTCCTTTATCAGCGTAGCGAGCTTCTTTGACAGGTAGGCATCATCCCTGTGGCCTTCAAGCTTCTTCCTGACATTTTCCTTTATCGACGGCAGGTTACTGTATATGCAATCCAGGCCGCCGTATTGGAGTATTAGAGGAACAGCCGTCTTAGGGCCTATTCCCGCGACACCGGGGATGTTATCCGCTGAATCCCCCATCAGCGCCTGTAAATCAATGAACTGCCCGGGTTTAACGCCAGTCTTCTCAAAAACCTTTTTGCTGTCATATAAAACCCTTTTTTGCTCATTAAAGACAGTCACGGAATCATTAACAAGCTGGAACGCATCCTTATCTCCTGTAACAATTACTGAATCAATGCCTTCACTCATCGCCTTACTGCACAGGGTCGCAATGATATCGTCCGCCTCATAACCGTCAATCGCAATCAGGCCCACGTCCATTGACTTGACCACTTCGTGAACCAGCGGGAACTGGGACTTCAGGTCAGCATCAGTCGGTTTCCTGGTCGCCTTGTATGCCTTGTATGCCCTGTGCCTTACTGTTGGTTTTGGAGAATCAAAACAAACCACAAGGTAATCAGGTTTCTTCTCTTTTATTATCCTGTTCAACATCTTAATAAAACCATAAACCGCATTTGTCGGCTGCCCGCTGTTGTCAGTCATCATTGGCAGGGCATGGTAAGCCCTGTGCACATAAGCATTGCCGTCAATACAGTAAAATTTCTTCTTCATGATATCTTTTATGTTACCGGTAAGTTTGCCCTGGCTGTAAGGGCTAAGCACTGCCCCGGCTTTCTTTTCTTAATCCTGTAATAACCGGCGCAGGCAATCATAGCGGCATTGTCCGTACAAAGGGAAATTTCCGGGTAATAAAGTTTTAAACCTTCCTTTTCAGCCGCCTCCCTGAACTTTCTCCTTAAACAGGAATTTGCCGCAACACCCCCTCCGATTACAATGGTCTTTGTATTCTTAATCTCCGCTGCAGCCAGGGTGTTATCCAGGAGCATGCCTACAACCGTGTTCTGGAACGAGGCAAGAATATCAGCCATCAGTTTCTTATCCTTAATTTCTATCACTTCCGGCTTTCCCTTTTTCTGTTTAATTCCCCTGTTTTTACCCGCGGCACTTGTATTCCTCACATAATTTACCACCGCTGTCTTAATACCGCTGAAACTGAAATCAAGCCGGTTATCCTTCATTTTAGCCCTGGGGAAAATGATGGCTTCCGGGTTGCCTTCCTTCGCCATCCTGTCAATTACGGGCCCTCCCGGATAACCCAGGTTAAAGTACTTTGCAACCTTATCAAATGCCTCCCCCGCAGCGTCGTCACGCGTTCTCCCCATGACTTCATAGTCACAGTAATCATTAACCCATATCAAGTCGGAATGCCCCCCGGATACGATAAGCGACAGGAATGGCGGTTCAAGTTCAGGCCTGCCGATTAAACTGGAGAATATATGTCCTTCAAGGTGGTTAACTGCAACCAGCGGTTTACTGTAGACATAAGCAAGCGCCTTCGCTGTCATTATACCAATGAGCAGGGAACCGACAAGCCCCGGCCCCTGAGTAACAGCGATTGCATCAATATCGTCAAAACTACACCCCGCGCATTCCAGGGCTTCATCAATGATTAAATTTACCGTCTCCAGGTGCCTGCGCGAAGCGATTTCAGGCACCACTCCACCGTACTTCCTGTGAAACCTGTCCTGAGAGGAAATTACACCGGAAAGCATCTCCCTGCCTTCCCTGACTACGGAAGCAGCAGTATCATCACATGATGTTTCAATACCAAGAATTAACATTTATTGGTCCAGTAACTCTGAAATGTAGACGAATTCTATCCCGTCGCTCTTGAACTTTGGTTTGTAATCGGCAAGAACTTCAAGTGTTGCCTTTCTGGTCACATGGCCTATTGCAACCGCCTTACCGTACTTCTTAACGTATACACGCAGTCTTTCCATCTGACTTGCAACGTATTCATACCTGTCCTCGTTATCCAGGAATATATTGTTTACAGCCGTCTTCATTCCCAGTTCCTTTGCGATATCATACCCCCTGGAATCAGGGGAAGTCCTGGAGTCCACGAAAAACAATTTTTTGCTCTTTATTGTATTAAGCATGTATCCCACTATTTTACTGTCACTCATTGCCCTTGACCCCTGATGGTTGTTTACCCCGAGCACTCCGGGGACCGTTGAAAGGCCATGCAAAATCGTACTTCTAATCTGCGATGGTTTCATTGAAATGAGTATTGCTCCCGGGCCCGGATTCACCCCGGGGTATCCCATTGGTTCGCACGGCAGGTGCAACAGGGTATCATGGCCGAGTCTCTTTAGCATCCTTGCCAGGTAATCGGAATGAACCGTATGAGGCAGTATGGCATAGGTCAGGGGGATGTTCAACTCAAGGTATTTCATGACCGCATCCTTATTATAACCAAGGTCATCAAGTATTATAGCCACCTTGTAAAGGCCGGAAGGCCTGTGGCGCAATGTTACTATTTCCATTACCAGGCCGTCCTTGCCTATCTCAAGTGTTATTGAATCCTGCTTCCTGTCTATTATCGTCCTGTATACTTCTGCATTTATCCATTCCAGAGATGTCCTTAACTCACTCTCCCAGTCCTCAAACAACACCCCGTCACCCACAAGCACCTCTTTGGTAAGCTGGATCCAGATGATACTGTTGTTTTCTTTCTCTTCGTGAACCATCTTTACGATATCGGAATCACGAACTCCTGCTTTTAAAAGTTCCCTTTTAACGACTTCATCTATTTCACTGAAGGAAGCTGTCCTGTCAACTATAATTTCTTCCTTTATATTTTTCAGGTACCGGTATACCCCGATGGATATAACCAGCAATATTACTATAAATACAAAAGTTAATACAGTCTTTCGCCTCATTTATCTTTTTCAGCCTTTTCCCCGGAATTTTCAGTTTTGGTTTCCGGCAGGGACTTAAGCTCCGGCCGCGAGAATATATCCTTGGCAATCATTATTTCCTTCGCCCTTTCAAGCTGAAGGTCAACAACCTCCTCTTTTGCCTCCTCCTCTTTTACGTCGTCCTCTTTTACATCCTTCTTCTTTTTGGAGCCCGGCGGGATATATATCTTATTCCTTTTCTTCATTATCTTTACCATGTCCTCATTGGAAACCTCAACCACTATATCCGGCTCTATCCCTTTTTTATGGATGCATACCCCCGAAGGCGTATAATAATGCGCTGTTGTAAGCCTTAACCCCGAACCGTCCGACAGTGGAATAACGCTCTGCACGGACCCCTTCCCGAAAGTTTTTTGTCCAAGTATCAGCCCTATCCTCCAGTCCTTGATGCAGCCGGCAACGATTTCAGAACCGGACGCAGAACCGTTATTTACAAGAACAATAAGCGGAATCTTCTTATGCTTTGCATTCTTGTTAGCAAAGAATTTTAAGTCATTTTCTTCCCTGCGGCCCTTTGTATATGTTATTATCTTTTTATCGCCGATAAAGTGCTTACAAACATCAACCGCGACATCAAGCAGTCCTCCCGGGTTAAATCTCAAATCAAGTATAACGCTCTTCATTCCCTTTTCAAACAGGTCATCCATTGCTTTATCCAACTCACCGGGAGTCTTCCTGG
>JAUXBS010000231.1 GCA_030619245.1 Clostridia bacterium
CTCTGACGACGGGCTGGAACTGAAGTTCCATTTAAGAAAAAACGTGAAATGGCACGACGGCGTTCCCTTTACGGCGCGGGACGTCAAATTTACCTATGAAAAACTGATTGACCCCGAAGTGATTACTCCCTACGCTTCCAAGTACCTGCTGGTAAAAGAATTTAAAATCCTTGACGATTACACGATAAGAATAACCTACTCAAAACCCTTTTCACCTGCCGTGGAAAGCTGGGGTATGGGAATAATACCAAAACATATATTTGAGAAAGGCGGCTTCAACAAACATCCCGCAAACAGGAACCCCACGGGAACGGGGCCCTACAGGTTTATTGAATGGAAAACCGACGACAAGATAATCCTTGAGGCTAATCCTGATTATTTTGAAGGAAGGCCGCGCATCGACAGGATAATTTACAGAATCGTGCCTGACCAGGCGGTCCAGTTCATGGAATTAAGAAAGGGATCGATTGACTCAATGGGCCTTACCCCTGACCAGTACACAAAGGAAACCGGCGACAGCGGCTTCACCAAGGCATATAATAAATTCAGGTACCCGGGCTTCGGCTTCACGTATCTCGGGTATAACCTCAACTTCCACCTTTTCAGGGAAAAGAAGGTGCGGCAGGCGCTGACCTATGCAATCAACAAGCAGGAAATAATTGACGGTATACTGCTCGGGCTGGGTAGTATATGTACGGGACCGTTTCCAAAACAATCCTGGGCATACAACCCAAATGTAAGAAGATATGAGTACAATCCAAATAAAGCTAAGAAATTACTTGAAGAATGCGGGTGGAAGGATACAGACGCTGACGGTTTGCTTGACAGGGACGGAAACAACTTTGAATTCACCCTCATGACCAATCAGGGCAACAAGAAACGGGAATTAAGCGCCACGATGATACAGTCAAATTTGAAGAAAATAGGGATAAAGGTAAACATCCGTATCATTGAATGGAGCGCTTTTATTAATGAATACATTCACAACAAGAGGTTTGAAGCCTTAATAATCGGTTGGAGCCTTTCAAGAGACCCCGACTGCTACAGCATATGGCATTCCTCCCAGATAGACAAAGGACAATACAATTTCGTCAGCTACAGCAACCCCGAAGTGGACAGGCTGATAATCAAGGGGAGGGAAACCTTCGCCAAAGAGAAAAGGAAGAAAATATATCAGAAAATCCATGAACTGATTGCCGAAGACCAGCCATATACGTTCCTATACGTTGATGACTCCCTGCCTGTCGTAAGCAGCAGGATACACGGCATAGCCGTTGCACCTATCGGAATCGGCTATAATTTCATCAAGTGGTACATTCCGGAAACCCTCCAGAGATATACAAGATAACAGAAATTCACAATCTTTCAGAATAAAAGACATCTAACCCGCATTTTGTGGTGTTAAAAATAATTGCTTTATCGTCATATATTCCTTGACTTGTGATGTTAAAAATGGTATATTTTTGTCATGTTTTTCAGAGTTCACAAATTCATTCAAAATGGCCGGCAGTACCAGTACCTCCGCCTGGTGGAAAACTATCGCGTTAACGGCAGGACCAGGCAGAGGGTAATTGCTAATTTCGGCAATATTTCAAAACTGAACGGTGATGAGATGAAATACCTGATAAACGACCTTTCTAAGATATCCTCAAGTAAGTTCAAATCACTAAAAAAAGCAAAATCGATATCTAAATATAAGTTCAGGAACAATAAAGATGAGAAAAATTGACAATTACACTCATAACATTCGCGCGCGATTACACCCTTTAAACAAAAGCGCAATTTTTATATGCGTGCTATTGTTCTGCGGACTATACAGCGGTATATCTTCAGCTCAGTTACCCGATGTCTCTTATTTTGATACGCCATTCCCCGAGACTTCAGTTAAACCGAATTTATCCGTTTCTTCCGATGAACTCGCTCTTTTATTGAAAAAAAGTACCCGGGAGATATGGGATGATAAAAACCTGATATGGGAAGCAAAAACAAAATTAATTAACGACATACAGAATTTACGAAACAAAGAAAAGAAATTGCTTGCGAGCAAAGATAGCACTCCTGAAGACCTGCTAAAAATATGGGCAGAAAGAAAGGCAATTCATGCCAATGAAATCATCATACGGGACAAGTCCTTAAAACTTTCAAAAAAAACAGGAGATAATTCTTACTACCGGCAGGAACAGAAGTTCTGGGAGTCCATTTTTTACGAATGGGAAAAATCCAAACATATTCATGAAACCAAAGATATAAAGAAAGATGATATTCCAGAAATCTACAATCAGAAAAAAACATTGTGGCGCAGGGAAAAGGATATCTGGCAGGAAGAACTGAAAAACATCAGCAAGGAAAAGACAGTTTGGAACAGGACAGTTAAAGCAGAATACGGGCGGAAGTTCCTGAAAGAGGAAAAAAAGATTAAAAAGGCCGTCTCAAAGAAAAGGAACACCTCTGCTTTTATTAAACAACTGTTAACGGAAGAAAAACTTGCCCATAAAAAGAAATTATCAAAAAGAAAAACCGTACCCAAATATAAAAAACCCGCAAAAACCGCTGCCGCAAAGAAAGTTCACGGGAAACTTCCGAAACAGGCCCCC
>JAUXBS010000021.1 GCA_030619245.1 Clostridia bacterium
AAGGAACTCGTAAATGTCGGCAAGGACCTTAAACCTGACCTGATTATCGCCGATGTCATAATGCCCGGGCTCAGCGGGTACAGGGCCGTCGGGCAGTTAAAAACCATAGAAAGATTTGTTGACATCCCTGTTATATTCATGACTGCAAGGGTAAAAGACGAGGCAATGTACGAAACCTTAAAACCCAGGGGGCCGAGTCACTTCATGCCCAAAACCTTCGAAATGGAAGAATTGCTGGAAAAAGTGAATTCCATACTTAATAAAACCTGAACCTTGCGCCTGCCCGGTTACTAAAATAAATCACCGTTATTTCAATTTCTCCCTCATTATACTGTTTACCATGGCGGGATTGGCTTTGCCCCTGCTCTTTTTCATTGCCTGGCCGATAAGAAATCCCAGCGCCTTTTCTTTGCCGCCTTTATACTTCTCAACAGTATCAGGATTTTCTTTTATTACTTCTTCTATAATTTTCATAATCGCCCCTTCATCTGAAACCTGCACCAGGTTCTTCTCTTTTATGATATCCTCCGGGGGCCTGCCCGTTCTGTACATGTCATTGAACACTGTCTTGGCAATTTTGCCTGAAATCGTCCCTTTATCTATAAGCGCGATCATGGCAACTATCATTCCTGGTGATACCGGCGATTCTTTAATTGTTATATTCTGTTCGTTAAGGTGCTTCATCAGGTCCCCCATAACCCAGTTGGCAATGGCCTTGCAGAGTTTTTTGTCCCTGTCCGTCCCCTTCCTGCCGGCGCAATCCTCATAAAAATCAGCAAGCGCCTTCTCCGCGGTAAGAATACTTGAATCATACTCTGATAACCCGTATTCCTTTATGAACCTCCCGCAACGGGCCCCCGGCAGTTCGGGCAGGGTTTTTAATATTTCCCCCTTCCAGCGCTCTGAAACAACTACGGGAACCAGGTCCGGATCCGGGAAGTACCTGTAATCGTGCGCCTCCTCCTTGGAACGCATTGAAAAAGTCTTTCCTGCTTTCTCGTCCCACAACCTGGTGTCCTGATGGATCACCTCACCGCCGTCAAGCGCCTCCATCTGCCTCTTTGCCTCGTAGTCTATCGCGCGCTGAATACCCCTGAAGGAGTTCATGTTCTTCACTTCTGTCTTAACCCCGAGCCCTTCCTCCCCGTACGGTTTAACGGATATGTTGGCATCACACCTCAACGACCCCTTCTCCATGTCACAGTCAGAAACCTCTATGTACTGCAGTATGCTTTTGAGAATCTTAAGGTATTCCTGGGCTTCGGCAGAACTGCCAATGCACGGAGTTGTAACTATCTCCATCAGGGGAGTGCCGGTACGGTTAAAATCAACCAGGCTCCCCTCGCTCATATCATGAACTAACTTGCCCGCGTCCTCCTCCAGGTGAATTCTCAGTATGTCCACCTTTTTCCTGCCGCCGTTAATATTCAGTTCTATATACCCGTTTTCCGCCAGGGGTTTTTCATACTGGGAAATCTGGTAATTTTTAGGCAGGTCAGGATAAAAATAATTCTTCCTGGCAAATATTGAATAAGGCGCAATAGTGCAGTTCGTGGCAATTGCCGCCTTCATGGCGTATTCCACAACCTTCCTGTTAAGCACGGGCAGCGTGCCCGGCATGCCCGTGCACACGGGGCAGGTATGAGTATTGGGCTCTGCCCCGAATTCCGCGGAACAGCCGCAGAATATCTTTGAGGCGGTCTTTAACTGAACATGAACTTCAAGCCCTATCGTTACCTTATACTTTTCCATTAACCCTTCCCTGCCTCAACTCCGGTTCCCTGAGATGCCAGTCCGTACTCTGCTCATAACTGTATGCTACCCTGAGTAAAGTCTCCTCATCAAACGGTTTTGCCAGCAGCTGCAGCCCTACAGGCATTCCCTTCCCGTCAAACCCGCATGGAATGGATATTCCCGGGAGCCCGGCAAGGTTCGCTGAAATCGTATATATATCCAGGAGGTACATCTGAAGCGGGTCGTCAATCTTCTCCCCCACCCTGAAAGCTGTAGTAGGTGTCGTTGGGGTAATAATTATGTCCACCTCCCCGAAAGCCTCATCAAAATCCTTTTTTATCAGGGTCCTCACCTTCTGCGCCTTGAGATAATACGCATCATAGTATCCCGATGACAGTGAATAAGCGCCAAGCATTATCCGCCTCTTAACCTCCTGTCCGAACCCCTCCCCTCTTGTCCGCTCATAAACGTCTATTAGCGAAAGGCCGGGATTTTCATCGCCTTCAGTCCGGTACCCGTACTTCACTCCATCGTAACGCGCCAGGTTGGAACTTGCCTCAGACGGCGCAATTATGTAGTATGCGGCAACGGCATACTCCGTATGGGGCAGTGAAACCTCCCTTACCTTTGCCCCCTGGCCTTCAATCAGTTTTACGGCATCCCTTACCGCCTTCTCCACATCCTTATTCAACCCTTCACCAAAATATTCCTTTGGGATACCTATCCTGATATCCTTCACGTCCTTCACCAGCGATCTTGTATAATCAGGCGCCGGAAGGTCAACCGATGTTGAATCATTCTTATCATAACCGGCAATTGCATTCATCAGCAGGGCGGCATCAGCGGTATCCCTTGTAATGGGGCCAATCTGGTCAAGGGATGATGCAAAGGCAACCAGGCCATACCGTGAAACACGGCCGTACGTAGGTTTCAGCCCCACCACGCCGCAGAACGATGCGGGCTGCCTGATAGACCCCCCCGTATCGGAACCTATGGCAAGAACCGTCTGGCCTGCGGCAACAGCAGCTGCCGACCCTCCGCTTGAACCGCCGGGAATGCAGTCAAGGTTCCAGGGGTTCCTCGTGGCGCCATAATGCGAGGTCTCTGTTGAGGAACCCATTGCAAACTCATCAAGATTTGACTTGCCGATAAAAACAGCGCCCGCGTCCCTCAATTTCTTTGTTACAGTGGCATCGTAGGGTGAAACAAAATTATGGAGTATCTTTGAAGAACAGGTTGTCCTGGTGCCTGTCACGTTTATATTGTCCTTTATAAGCACAGGCACCCCCCCGAGAATACCGGGGTCCCCGCCCCCGGCAATCCTGCTGTCAATCTCCCTTGCCTGCTTGACGGCAAGGTCCTTAGCCCTGGACACGAATGCTTTTACCTTACCCTCAACTTCTTCAATTCGCTTGAAAATTGAAACAGTTACTTCCTCGGAGGATAATTCCCTGTTTTTAATCTTTTTTACAAGTTCATGCGCGGTCATGTTTTAGTCCTGTTCTAGTATGATAAAAGCAAATATAACAAATAATTATATTCTTATCAAGAAAAATAAAACTCAAATATAGAACAATAACTATTGACATGGCTCGTTTTTTTTGATATAAGATTTTCTTATGATACAGCAAACCCTGGTATTGATAAAACCTGACGGGTTAAAAAAATCCCTTACAGGCAACATATTGACGCGGCTTTCAGAAACAAAACTTGAAATCGTTGCAGCTAAAATCATCCGGGTATCCAGGGAACTTGCCATACAACATTACTGGCACCTTAAGGAAAGCCCTTTCTTTGAAGAACTTATCAAGTACATACAGGGTGAACTTCACGGAAGAAAAAAGGTCCTGACAATGGTTTATTACGGTGAAGATGCGATAAAAAGGGTACGGCTCCTGGCGGGAGCGACCAATCCCGAAGAAGCCGATTCAATATCAATCAGGGGTTCCTTCGGCAGGATAACAACAAAAGGCATCTATGAAAACGTGATACACTGTTCTGAAAACGAGTACGAGGCAGAACGTGAAATCAAGCTGTGGTTTAAACCCGATAATATAATATATGACGTATACGAAACAGAAGTTAAAGAACTTAAAAATATTAAAACAAAGGTATGGAAAAAAAATGAAAATGAAAACAAATAAAATCTACATTATAGACGTAACAAACAGGGATGGTGTCCAGACTTCACGGCTGGGGCTTGCAAAACTGCAGAAAACGTTGATAAACATCTATCTCAACGAAATGGGAATCTACCAGTCGGAGTTCGGCTTCCCGGTAACCAGCCATGAAACGAACTACTTAAACGCCAACCTTGAGCTTGCCAGGAAAGGACTGATAAAACCCATGATACTGCAGGGCTGGGTCAGGGCAATCCCCGAAGATGTGGAAAAAGCGGTTAATCTTACCCATGTAAAGTATTTGAACCTTTCCATCTCAACTTCAAAGCAAATGATTACAGGAAAGTTCCGCGGCAAAATGAACCGTAATTCAGTAATCAGGATAATGACCGATGCCTGTGATACCGCAAAGAAACTGGGTATCAGGGTATTCGGGGTAAATGCTGAGGATGCCTCAAGAACCGACATGGATTATCTTATCAGATTCTCGCTTGCAGCAAAGAAGCACGGGGCAAGCAGGCTAAGATACTGCGACACACTTGGTTTCGATGACCCATTTACCATTTACAACAGAGTCTATGAACTTGCAAAGAAAGTGAAAATCCCCATAGAACTCCACTGCCACAATGATATTGGGATGGCGGTCGGTTGTTCAGTGGCGGGAGCAAAGGCAGCCATAGACGCAGGTGTTGACGCCTACATCAACACAACGGTAAACGGCATGGGCGAAAGGGCGGGTAACGCGGACCTGGTTTCAGTATTACTGGCAATAAAGAAATCCAGCGGCTTCCGGAAGAAATACCGCCTTGACCCCCGGATAGACCTTTCAAAGGCCTGGAAGATGGCAAAGTACGCCTCTTACGCATTCGGTGTCCCCATACCCAAGAACCAGCCGGGTGTCGGCGATAACGCCTTTGCCCATGAATCAGGCATACATGCAGACGGGGCCCTCAAAGACAGGAGGAACTACGAACTTTACGACTTTGAAGAACTGGGCCGCGGCGAACCGGAGATTATTGAAACCGGCAGAAAAATAACCACGGGGGAATACGGCGGCATAAAAGGCTTCAGGAATGTATACGGCAAATTAAAAGTCAAATTCAAAAATGACCTTGACGCAAAAAACATACTTGAACTGGCCCGCTATGCAAACGTGCATACACAAAAACCGCTGGTTGATGATGAACTTCTGTTCATAGCCAGCCATCCAAAACAGGCAAAAAAAATACTAACAGTTAGACCATAGGGGAAAACATGAAAGAAATAGAAGTAGAAGGCAAAACCGTTCAGGAAGCAATTGAAAAGGGACTCAAGAAAACAGGGCTTTCCAAGGATGATGTTGACATAAAAATCCTCAGTGAAGGCAAAGCAGGGCTATTCGGCCTCATGGGCGCAAACCCTGCCAAAATCAAGATATCGTCAAAGGGGTCCACTGGTGAACCCGCCGGTGAAAAAAGGCCCGGGATGGCGCCGTCCAGCCAGGACCTGGCCGAAACGGATTCCAGCGTAAAGGATAAATTAAGAAGCATCCTGAATTTAATGGGTGTAAAAGGCGAAGTTAAAACCGTGATTGAAAATGAATACATCCACGCTGATATACAGACAGAAGACAGCGCGCTCCTTATCGGCAGGAAGGGACAGACGCTTAACTCCCTGGAAATTATCATCAATATGATACTGGCTAAAAAACAGGGTAATAACAGAATAAGAGCCACCGTGGATACAGCAGGCTATCGGGAAAGAAGAAGAAAAACTCTTGAACACATAGCAATTCAAACCGCCCAGGAAGTACAAAAAACCGGTAAATCCATACAACTTGAACCAATGAACCCGGGTGAACGGCGCATCGTACACATGTCATTAAAGGGCAACCCTGACGTTCTCACCGGTTCGGACGGGCAGGGAGACTTCCGGAAGGTAGTAATCTCGCCGGCAAAGCCAGCTAATCCTGATGAAAAATGACTTAAACGATACCATAACCGCCATATCCACGCCACCGGGCGAAGGCGGTATAGGCATTGTGCGCCTGAGTGGTAAAAACGCCCTTTCAATAGCAAATAAAATATTTAAAGCGAAGAACAAAAAAAGGATCACAGGGAACAACTCCTTCACCCTGTGTTACGGCCACGTTCACAACAACGGAACCAGCATAGACGAAGCGCTTCTTACCGTCATGCTCGCCCCAAAAACCTACACCAGGGAAGACATCGTTGAACTCTCCTGCCACGGCGGCAGTATTCCTTTAAGAAATACCCTTGAACTATGTTTAGAAAACGGGGCGCGGCTTGCCGGTCCCGGGGAATTCACCCGGAGAGCCTTCCTTAACGGCAGAATAGACCTGGCGCAGGCGGAAGCAGTAGTTAATATCATCCGCTCAAAAACGGATACAGCCCTTAAATGCGCCCTGCGACAGCTTGACGGCGGGCTCTCAAAAACAGTAAACAGCATAAGGGATAAGTTAATAGACATACTTGCAGCCATAGAGGCGTCCCTTGACTACCCTGAGGATGACATAGAATTGTTCTCAGGCAGGAAACTCCTTAAAAAAGTAATGGAAGCAGGCCGGGAAATAGAAGGCCTGCTGAAAACAGCGGAAACAGGCAAAATACTCAAGGAAGGCCTTGTAACGGTACTGGTGGGGAAACCCAACGTGGGCAAATCCTCCATATTAAACGCCCTCCTCCAAGAAGAAAAAGCCATAGTGACCTCAATACCCGGGACAACAAGGGACATAGTGGAGGATACCATAAACATATACGGCATACCCGTAAGAATCCTGGATACAGCGGGCATAAGGCATACAAAGAATGAAATAGAAATCATAGGCGTCCGGAAAAGCAGGAAATCACTGAAAACAGCAGACCTGGTATTGTTCGTAATAGACCTTTCAACAAGAATAAGCAGTGAAGACAGGTTAATAGCAAAGGATATAAAAGGCCGGAAACTGATAATAGCGGCAAACAAGAGCGACCTCAAGCAGAAAACAACAGAAGCAGAAATAAAAAAACTCTTCCCCCATCATAAGCGCATACCCATAATCAAGCTCTCGGCAACCAGAAGAAAAGGCATCAAACCCCTTGAGAAGTTAATCTACAACAGGTTCATAAAAGGCGGCATGAACATCTCAGATGCGGTGCTGGTAACAGACCTGAGGCATAAGAATGCCCTGAAAAACGCAAGCGACTCAATAAACAAATCAATCAAAGCCATCCGGGATAAATCATCAGAGGAATTCACTGCCCTTGACCTGAGACAGGCCCTGGACTCCCTTGGAGAAATAGTGGGCAGGACAACAACAGAGGATATCCTGGACAGGGTATTCTCCAGGTTCTGCGTGGGCAAGTAATCACAGGAAAACCATGAATGAACTAACCCGATGCCCGTTTTGCGGCAAAAAGAACATTACCAGAAAAGGCAGCAGGTGCTCTCAGATTAAACTCGGAATCAGCATCAAAAAGAAAAATACCCGCAATAATGCCTGTAAACTGGCTGATCTTTCATTAAAAGCCTGTGAGAATAACAATAAAAGACATTCCACAGTTGAGAACTTCATGTTAATAAACGACTCATCCACTATTGCCTGCGAAATCCCGGTCTGGCACTGGGTGTAAAATGTAATGAGAATTTAACCCAGTATTGTAATCGAATTTTAACCCCCTGTTATGTTTCTATAGACGATATTATCCAAAATAGCAGGGTCAATACTCAATGCCAATTTGTGGATAAAGGGGTCAATTTTGCATTACAGAATACAAGAGGTTTTGGGAAGTAAGGAATACTGTCTTTTTTGTGTAGTGACTGCGCGAATATTTACGGAGCATGTGGAGTTAAATTTCAACACTTTATCCTGAAGCGACATCTTGAGTGGTAGCGATAGACTAGTGCCAATGGTAGGATTATGTGTTAGCGGAAAATATTTTAGCGAAGTAATGAGCTTGCGAAGAACAGAGCAAGAATATTTTGATAAGTCGTTCCAGCAAGGAGAAATTAGTGTGTCAGTTAGTCTTATTCATTTGGAACGTATTGCTTTATATATATTCCATTATTACTATAATTAGATAAATCCACCCATACTACTACAGGATATCCTGAAATATTTATTGCTACAGCAGGGGTGCTGGATTGAGTAGAGTTATTACTTATCCCTCCTCCTGAGGCGGAGCTATCAAGCTCTTCCCAGGAAGAACCATTCCATTGCTTTAGATATATTTCTGAATCATCGTTAAGAGACTCACCCCATGCTAGCACAAGGTTATTTGAATCATTCAACACTATAGAAGGCCTATATGAATGCTTACGAGTATCACTTATTCCATATTCTGTTGCTGAACCGCCTAGTTCTTCCCATGTGGTACCATTCCATTGTTTTAAGTATACATTACTTATAAATGAATAAGGGGTGTCTTTCCATACAACCACAGGATTTCCTGTGTTATTTGTTATTAATGAGGGGTATGTTGAATCTCTCGAATTACTAATACCCTCTCCTGTTGCAGAACCTGAACTAATTTCAATCCAATTACTACCATTCCACTTTTTGATGTATATATTACCAGTGCCAAAATAGGGTTCCTCCAATAATACGGGAGTATTCTCCCATGTGACAATTGGATTACCTGAAGTATCAATTGCTAAAGAAGGATTTGTTGAAACACATGTTCCCCCACCAGAGGCCGACCCCGTACCGATTTCTTCCCATGTGGTACCATTCCATTGTTTGACATATATTTCATTTTGGCCACTACTATAATCACTCCATGCAACAATGGGATTTCCTTGACTGTTTATTGCTAATGTTGGGTCTGAAGAAACACCTTTATTACTTATCCCTCCTCCTGTTGCTGAACCGCCCAGTTCTTCCCAGGCTGAACCGTTCCACCTTTTGATGTAAATTTCATTGTCTCCTGAAGTATTATCCTCCCATGCAACTGCAGGATACCCAGAATCATCTATTGCTAACGAAAGATTTTGGGAACGACCAGAATTATTACTTATTCCTCCACCTGTAGCAGAACCATCAAGTTCTTCCCAGGCTGAACCGTTCCACCTTTTAAGATAAATATCATAGTTCCCTGATAATTTACCATCCCATGCAACTATAATATTTCCTGAACTGTTTATTTCAATTGAAGGATCCTCTGAATAGCTAGAATCACTTATTCCATTACCAGATGCGGAACCTTCTCCGATTTCCCGCCAGCATATATACCCGAGCTGAATGTTTACTCCATCAGTATCTTTGCAGGTTATTCCGGTTTCAAAGTATGAAGTTGTGATTGTTTCTGAGGATTTGGTTACATAACCAGTACTGGATACGCTTATAATATATGTGCCATATGGCACATCTTCTATTGTATATATTCCTTCTGAGTTAGTTGTTACCGGTTTGTAACCTTCCAGGGTTACAATTGCACCTTCTATCGAGTCGGTATCTGAATCCGTGATTTTGCCGGTGATGGTTGTCTTGCAGCCGAATGGACTGAACGCCCCGATTGAGAGAAATAATAAAATTAAGGTTAGTAATAGGTATTGTTTCTTCATAGAAAAAGCCCCCTGTTTAGTATATAGGAATTATACTACAAGAATTGGGTTTTGGCAAGGGGTTTGTGCGGGAAAGGTGGGAATAAAGAAAAATAGGATTAAGTCTTTGCCATACCGCAGAGTGCACGACGCGGGACTGCCTTTACGGGGTCGTGTTCTGTCCAGATGATTAGAACGATATACGTACCGCCGAAAATAAGATAGTAGTTGACGTTTTTCTGTATATTTTAATTGTATTCTTTTTGCTATTTAAGGCTTTCTATGGTTTTATAGAATCATATCTGACTACTCAAAAAAGTATCGGGCACCAATTGATGCATTTATATTAAAACCAGTTGATGGAAACACTTCAATAATCGGTACAACTTCGAGAAATACATCTAAAGGTACCTCAGAAAAAATGTATTCTATACCAACAACTCCACGAATTCCCATTTTGGTTTCTTTACCAATGCGAATTCGTGCACCAGGCCCATAGTAAATGGGTAATTTAACCTTTTTTATCTTAATTAAAGTGAAGTTATGCCAAAGATAATCAGAATGAACTTGAAAATAACCATTTTCACTGAA
>JAUXBS010000007.1 GCA_030619245.1 Clostridia bacterium
CGAAACTTTACACGCAGACTGCTGGAGTCAATGAGAACCAGCGTCTTGTCTCAAGAAGAGCTGGAATCGATTCTTTCTGAGAAATTTCAAATACGTTTCGATACTTCTTAGTTTCAACTATGTTGTTACACTTGTTCCGGTGTATCCCCCTGAGATGATTATAGAATATTTTACTTTTCCTTTCCACTGAAAAATATTTTGCAGGATACCTGTCTCCCTGAAATTCTTCCACAAATATTTCGTAATTTATAGGAATTTATTTGATATAATAAAAATCGGTTCATCACGGCTGACTGGACGTAAATATACTTGACAATATTTAAAAATTATGTTTTAATAGAAAAAACTTAAAAAAGGGATAGGTTGCTTATTTCGAAAGAATGAGCAAAAAAAATCTAAGCTCCATAATAAAGAGAGCCGGATTGCCAAAACACTACATGTGTTATCACAATTCGGATTTTTTATTTAACTCGTAAAAAAAGAACAGGAAGTTCAAAAAATAAGTTCCGTTACTGAAGAGGCGGGTAAAATCCTAAGAAGACTTCTTGCTTGCGGGCAGGATGTTTTCATAGGAAGGGAGTAATATGAAGAAAATTCAAGTGGTATTAGGTGTAGTGATATTTCTTGCGGTTAGTATTTTTACTGCTGACAGGATGGTATATGGAATAAATGACTGGGAAAACCAGAATATGATAGGAGAAAACAAGGAGCCGGCGCACGCTACTCTAATTCCTTACCTGGATGAAAAGAAGGCTATGGAAATGCAGCATAATAATTCGTCCCTTTATAAATCCCTGGACGGTGTGTGGAAGTTCAAGTGGGTATCGAAGCCTGCAGAAGCACCTGAGGATTTCTATAATGAGGGTTTTAATGCCGGTAAATGGGATGATATAGATGTACCGTCCTGCTGGCAAATGAAGGGATTCGGCAGGAAGATATACACCAACGTCAAGTATCCTTTTTCCCCTGCGGAACCTCCGGGAGTATCCCGGGACTTCAATCCGGTGGGGTCATATATAAGAATGTTTACATTACCCGCGGAATGGAAGGATAGGCAGATATTCATGGTATTCGAAGGTGTAAGGTCTGCTTTTTACCTGTGGATAAACGGCAGAAAAGTAGGTTACAGCCAGGGAAGTATGACCCCTGCTGAGTTTAATGTTACATCATACCTGAAGGACGGTGAGAATGTCGCTGCAGTCAGGGTTTACAGGTGGTGTGACGGCAGTTACCTTGAAGACCAGGATATGTGGCGGTTCAGCGGTATATATCGTGACGTTTATCTGTTTGCCACTCCGGGGGTTCATATGAGGGACTTCTACGTTGTAACAGACCTTGATGAAGAATACAGGGATGCCCTCCTTAAAGTGAGGGTTAAGATTAAGAATTATACCCAAAGTGATTCCGGTAATAAGGAAATAGTATTAAAGTTGTACGACCCCTCAGGCAGTCCGGTGTTTAACAGCCCTCTTAATGAGAGCATTGCAGTTAAACGAGGCGAGGAAGTTACTGTGGAACTGAAGAAGAAAATCAGCAATCCCAGAAAATGGTCTGCTGAGAACCCCAGCCTTTATAAGCTTATAATTACCCTTAAATCAGAAGGAGAAGGGATAGAGGAGGTTGAGAGTTGCAGGCTGGGATTCAGGGAGGTTGAACTCAAGGACGACCGGCTTCATGTGAATGGTGTGCCGGTGGTAATCGGGGGAGTAAACAGGCATGAGCACGATCCTGACCTGGGCAGGCAACCAAACCGGGAAATGATGATAAAAGATATAAAGATAATGAAGCAGTTCAATATAAACGCTGTGCGTTGTTCACATTACCCGGACGATAAAGCGTGGTACGAACTGTGTGATGAATACGGGTTATTCCTTTTTGACGAGGCGAACATTGAGTCTCACGGCTACTGGGAAAGGTTTACTGTGGACAAAAAATGGGAAGATGCTTTTATTGACAGGTTAGTAAGCATGGTAGAATGGAATAAAAACCACCCGAGTATTATAGTATGGTCTCTCGGTAACGAATCCGGATTTGGCAGGAACCATAAAGTAATGTCAGGATGGCTCCGGGAAAACGAACCAACAAGGCTTGTACATTATAACCCGGCAGATAGTGATGCAGCAGTTGACATACTGGGGCCAATGTACCCGAGTGTTGATGATATTATATCCATGGCAAAGAACAAGAGTGAACACCGTCCTGTCATCATGTGTGAGTACGCTCATTCCATGGGCAACAGTACAGGGAACCTCAAGGAATACTGGGAAGCTATCTATGAGTATAAACGCCTTCAGGGTGGATTTATCTGGGACTGGGTTGACCAGGGCTTGAGGGAACAGACGCTGAAGACAGCTGATTCTATTAATCCTTCCGATAGTGGAGTGGTTTTTGCGGAAGTGGTTAATGGTAAGTCCGGCAAAGCTATAAAGGATGGATATGTGGCTCTTCCAAACCTGGACAGGCTTAATATAACGGGCAGAGAATTGACTTTAGAGGCATGGGTAAATCCCAGGAAGACAGGGGATGATAATCCATTTGTTTCTAAAGGTGACCACCAGTATGCCCTTAAGCAGAAAGGTGATACTGTGGAATTCTACGTTTACAACAGGAAGTGGATTTCAGCAGGTACCAAAATTGATGATGACTGGTATAATAAATGGCATCACCTGGCAGGAGTATATGATGGACAGGTTCTTAAATTGTATATAGACGGGGAAGTAAAGGCTGTCAGAAAGTTCAATGGGGATATAGGGCAGTCACCCTATCCTGTAAACATAGGACGAAACTCAGAAGTTCCGTCAAGAATTTTAAGAGGGAAGATAGACAAAGTCAGAATATATAAACGCGCGCTCCTGGAAGCTGAGGTCAGGGCTGATTCGAAAACGAATAATGATTGTGTGCTTAATATGGAGCTTGATGAATTCACCGAAGGCCCGGAGTTTTTTACATACGGCGGGGATTACGGGGAGAAACCCACTGACGGTAATTTTTGTCTAAACGGTTTGGTGTTCCCTGACAGGAAAGTACAGCCTGCGTTGTGGGAGTATAAGAAAATACTGCAGCCAGTTATAGTAAAACCCGTTGACCTGTCTGCGGGTAAAATCGAGATAGTTAACAGGTACCTTTTCTCAGGGCTGGATAAGCTGGATGCAACCTGGCAGCTTACCGCTGACGGTAGGGTGCTGCAGAAAGGAAAGATAGACCTGCCTGACATACAGCCCGGAGGCAGTAAAGAAATTACTATAATCATGAATAAACCTCGCCTGGAACCGGGGGATGAATGCAGGCTGATGATAAGTTTTACCCTGAAGGAAGGCGCCATTTGGGCAGAAAAGGGCCATGAAGTGGCCTGGGAGCAATTGGATATGCCTTATGAGCCTCCTGCAAAGACTTTGATTTCGCTTGAAGAAATGTCCGGTCTTCAGCTTGAGGATTCCGAGAAGGAAGCCATTATAAAGGGCAATGATTTTATCCTCAGGTTCGATAAGGAAAATGGAGTTATTGATTCACTGGCGTATAAGGGCAAGGAAGTTATTAAGAATGGCCCTGTCCTGAACCTGTGGAGGGCACCCACTGATAATGACGTTATATCCAAGATGGCAGAAGGTTGGATGGATAACCTTACCAGGCAGGTTAAGGAAGTTAAAGCAGAGAAAGTAAACGATAAAATGATACAAGTCAGTGTCAGGATAAATACTTCGGCAGGTAAGGCTGATTACGTGTATAAAGTATACGGTAGCGGTGACATAATTGTAGAACATAATGTTTCAATCAATAAGAGCCTGTTTGATTTACCGAGAGTTGGTATGAACATTACTTTGCCTGCAAGTCTTGAGAATTTCACCTGGTACGGCAGAGGGCCGCATGAAACTTATCCTGACAGGCTGCTTGGAGGCAAGTTCGGGATATACAGAGGGAAGGTGGAGGAGCAGTATATCCCTTATATAATGCCCCAGGAGAACGGGAATAAGACCGGTGTAAGGTGGGTGGCGCTCACTGATAATGAAGGCACGGGAATCATGGCTGCCGGTATGCAGGAACTCAATGCCAGTGTCCACTACTTCACCGCCAGGGACCTGGGTATTGCAAAGCACACTTATGAAGTTAATAAAAGGAACGAAATAACACTTAACCTTGACCACAGGATGTGCGGGTTGGGTAACGGGAGCTGCGGGCCCGGAGTACTGCCTGCGTACCTGGTGCCTCCGGGAAATTTCAGTTATAATATAAGGTTAAGGCCGTTTTCTTTAAATGATATTTCTCCGGTACAGTTGAGCAGATTGAGACTCCCTTAAAACCTTTTACTTTATTGTATAAGAATTTCAATATTTATCGCAACCTGAAGGTTGCGGTTACCTTTGAGCACTAGAATAAAACGAGGGTTATATGTTTGAACTAAGATGGAATCCCCTGATTAAATGGTGGGTTATGGTATCTTCATCCAGGCAAACGAGGCCGTTGCTACCCAGTAAAATTTGTCCGTTCTGTCCAGGTTCAGGTAAAGTCCCGGATAAGTATTCAGTGATGGTATATCAGAATGACTGGCCTATCCTGATGAAGAATCCTACCGGAACAATATCAAAGAATACGAAACTGTATAAAGCAGCAAAGTCTTACGGCCACTGTGAAGTTATACTCTATTCTTCAGACCATAATATGCAGCTTGGCAAAATGAACAGGTCACAGATCCTTGAAATAATTGATTTATGGATTAAAAGATATAAAGCGCTTTCAAAAGAAAAATATATAAAGTATGTATTTATTTTTGAAAATAAGGGTGAGGTTGTAGGAGTTACCATAAACCATCCTCACGGCCAGATATATGGGTATCCGTTTATACCGAAGAAATTGGAGCTGGAGCTGAAATCATGCCGGCAGTATTACAATAAAAACAGGAAATGCCTTCACTGTGATATTTTAAAGGAAGAAAAGGAGGACGGCAGACGGGTTGTTTACAGGAATAAATCTTTTACTGCTTTCGTGCCCTTCTTCGCTGAATACCCTTACCAGGTCTTCGTGATGTCAAACCGGCATATACAGTCACTTGCGGATTTCAGTAAAAAGGAAAGAGAAATGCTGGCTGACATGCTCAAGAAACTTACCCTGGCATACGACAGGATTTTTAATATGCCGTTCCCGTATATGATGTGCTTCCACCAGCAGCCGGTTGATGGGAAGAAATACGATTACTATCATTTTCATATAGAGTTTTATCCGCCTATGAGGAATAAATTAACTCAAAAATTCAACGCCAGTTCCGAAACCGGCGCCTGGGTACACGGCAATCCTTCGTCACCGGAGGAGAAGGCGGAAGAGATTAGAAAGGCTATAAGATGAAAGTTCTGGTTCCGGGAGGAGCAGGATATATAGGAAGTCACACGGTTTTGGAATTAATTGACAGGGGATATGAAGTAGTAGTCCTTGACAACCTGCAAAAAGGGCACAGGAAGGCCGTTGATTGTGAATTCGTCCAGGCTGATCTGTTAGATAAGGATAAGGTAAGTGAAATACTGAAAGAACATAAGGTGGAAGCCGTTATACATTTTGCGGCAAACAGCCTGGTGGGCGAATCCATGGAAAGGCCGGACAGTTATTTCAGGAATAACGATGTTGGAGGACTTAACCTGCTTGATGCCATGAAGGAAAACGGCGTGAAGTATCTTGTGTTTTCATCCACTGCCGCAACGTACGGTGAACCTGAGAATATACCCATACTTGAAACAGACCCTACTATCCCGACTAATCCTTACGGAGAGACCAAACTGGTGTTTGAGAAGATTATGAAGTGGTATGACAAAGCTTTTGGGATTAAGCATATGATCCTAAGGTACTTCAATGTGGCAGGAGCTCACTCGTCAGGCAGGATAGGGGAGGACCATGACCCGGAAACGCACCTGATACCGCTGGTTTTAAAAACCGCCCTCGGGATAAGAGAGGACATACGTTTGTTCGGGACAGATTATGATACTGAAGACGGGACCTGTATAAGGGATTATATTCACGTAACGGACCTGGCTGATGCTCATATACTTGCTCTTGAGAACATGGTTTCTAAAAACAGAAGCAATATATACAATTTGGGTAACGGGAACGGTTTTTCCGTTAAACAGATAATAGACGCTGCCAGGGAGGTTACGGGCTGCAGTATAAAAACTGTAAATACGGACAGGCGCCCGGGTGATCCTCCTGTATTGATTGCAAGCTCGGAGAAGATACAAAAGGAACTTGAATGGAGTCCGAAGTTCAATGATATAAATACGATAATAGATTCTGCATGGAAGTGGCACAAGGAAAACCCAAAGGGTTTCAACGATAAATAGTTAATAATTCTCCGGAGAAGATGTTGAATGGAAGAGAATAAACCTAATAGAATTGTTTCAGAAAATAAAGGTTTTTATATAGATTCCAAAACAGGACTCTTTAACCAGAAGTATTTAATGGAGTGCTGTATGAAGGAATTATCCAGGGCGAAAAGACATAAATATTCTCTTTCGGTTACCGTTATAAAGCTTGATTACAGGGCTCAGGTCCTGCGGGACAGCGAGAAAAGACTCAAGAATATAATTGATGAGATTGGCAGGTTTGTAAGGAAGAGTATGCGTTTTGAGGATATTGCCGGGTATTACGAAGACGATAAAATAGGATTGCTCATGCCTTATTCCACCAGGAAAGAATCCTTTAATATGATGGAAAGGCTGAGGAAAAAATTCTATCAGCACCCGATGGTCAGGAAGTATAAAGTAAAGCTGACTCTGAGTTTTGGGATGGCATCCTATCCTTATAATGCCAGTACAGTTCAACACCTGTTTGAGAAAGCCATGGATTCCCTGGCCCTTGCATCGGAATCCGGAGGCAACCAGGTAAGATCGTCCGTCAAGATAGAGAAGGATGCTTTTAAGCTGGCTTTCTGCCCTCCGTCTTTCAATAGTTCTTTTTATTCTAACGTTCTTTCCGGAGTAAGGGAGGTTTTAGAAGACGTAGGAAATATAGACCTGAAGATTGATGCGCCCGACAAGGAATCTGATTATGAATCACTACGCCAGATACTGGAGAAGTATATCAGAAACAAGGTCGGCGCAATAGCGGTTTGCACAATGGCGTCGGAGTTGCTAAAAGAAACCGTTCAGAAGGCGTATGAATCAGAAATCCCTGTTTTCTTCTTCAATACACCGAAAAACCTGTTTCATGACAAGGTGGCGTCGTATATAGGATATAACCAGATGGAAGCGGGAAGGAAAGTTGGGAGATACCTTTCAAGACTCATGAGGAAGAAAGGAAAGTTAGCAATCATAGATGGCCTTCCGGAGGAAACCTCTATGGAAAGAAGGTGTGGGTTCATGGAAGTGATAAAGGAATGCCCGGAAATAGAAATCGTTGATATAATAAGAGCTGACTGGGAGAGGGAGAAGGCAAGGAAGGCTGCTGAAAGGATATTTAGATCCCATTCTGATGTTGACTCATTTTTTGCATTGAACGATGAGATGGCTCTCGGTATTACAGATACCCTGGAAGAGAAGGACAAACAGGGTAAGGTATTCGTTGTTGGTCTTGACGGCACAACAGCCGCAAAGGATTCTATAAGGGAGGGGAAACTTACCGCTACACTGGACACACACCCGGTTGAAATGGGCAGGATACTGATGAGGAGTATCCTGAGGTATAAGATAAAAAAAGAGAGGGTGTCAAGGAATATACGTTCTCCCATTACTATGGTTGATGAGGAGAATCTTGAATTCGCATTTAAATAAAAAGAAAAGGAATATATTGATATGGAACAAAGGGTGAAGGAGCTTAACAGGAAGTACAAAGAAATATTCTCTGACGGGAATAAGGTAAGGAATTTCCAGGCCCCCGGAAGGGTAAACCTTATAGGGGAGCACACCGATTACAACGGCGGCTTCGTTATGCCTATGGCAATTAACAGAAATGTGCTTTCGGCCGCGGCGCCGAGGGGGGATAACGAGGTTCATATCCATTCGGTGAACTTTGATAAAACCATACAGTTTAAGCTGAATAATATAGAGTACAGGAAAGAAGACGGCTGGGGCAATTATATAAAAGGTATGGCGAAAGTTCTGATGGATAAAGGGTACAAAATATGCGGTATGAACATATTGTTTGAAGGAGATATTCCCCTGGCAAGCGGACTGTCTTCATCGGCCGCTATAGAAGTACTGAGCGGAAAGACCTTTGCAATGATATCAGGGGTGGAAATACCCGCAGAGGAACTGGCCCTGCTTGCCCAGAAAGCGGAAAACGAGTTCATAGGGGTAAATTGCGGGATAATGGACCAGTATATTATCAGTACAGGGAAGAAGAACAATGCATTGTTCCTTGACTGCAGGGACCTTTCTTCCGAACAGGTGCCGTTTATATTTGATGACGTTTACGTTGTCATAGGCAATACGAAAAAAGAAAGGGGACTGGTTGATTCTGAGTACAATTCGCGCAGGAAAGAATGTGAACACGGCGTAAAGGAGTTTAACAAAATCCTGGGCGGTGTAAAGGACCTGAGGGATGTTACAAGCCGGCAGTTCGAAGAGAGCAAGGACAAATTGCCGGAAATTACCAGGAAGAGGTGTCAGCATGTAATATATGAGGACGAGCGTGTGAAAAAGGCGGTTAAATACCTTAAAAGCAAGGACCTCGAGTCTTTTGGGAACCTTATGGTTGAGTCTCATGAATCATTGAGGGATCTATATGAAGTGAGCTGCCGGGAACTGGATATTCTAGTTGAAGAAGCATTGAAGATGGACGGAGTATTCGGCTCCAGGATGACCGGTGCAGGTTTTGGCGGTTGCAACGTCAGCCTTGTTTTGAAGGACCACGTTGAGAAATTCATAGTACTTATAACGGAAGCATATAAGAAAAAAACATCCAGGAAACCTGAGTTCTATATATGTACTCCAGAGGACGGAGCTAAGGAAATAGTTTTATAAGGCCTGCCCGCGATTTATTTATAGTTATAAAAAATATATTAGGTTCAGCCTTAGATAGAGGCTCTTCTGTAAATAGTAATGGAATTTGACCCTGGATTGCAATCGAATTCCGGCCCCCTATTCTATTTTTGTATTTAATATTATCTAATAAGGCAGGGTCGTTTTTCGATTATAGAAGACAGTCAAATATGCAGGTTTGGAGCCCGGGTTTTTTCCTGCTAAATTATTTTTTTATTTTTTTACTTGACATGATATTGATTATTTAGTATACTCCCCCCTCGCGTTAATTTTCTGAAAAATCATTATATATAAGAAATATTTTTCTGAGATTTAATTTTATAAGCAGGGTTATATACGCTAAAAAATATTTAGAGGGTGATATAATGCGTAAAAAAAGTTTTTCAAGTATACCGGAAATAATAGATATACCTAACTTGATAGAAGTTCAGAATAATTCATTTGATACATTCCTGCAATTAAATACTTCAAAAGAGAAAAGAAAATGGCAGGGATTACAGACGGCTTTCCTTGATGTCTTTCCGATAGTTAATATTGACGGGACAATCAAGCTTGATTTCCTGGATTACACCATTGAAAAACCGAAGTATTCTCCCGAAGAATCCATTGATAAGGACACTACGTATTCATTGCCTATACGAATAAGAACCAGGTTGACGGTAAAGAAAGAGGGTAAGAAAAACCCGATTTTAAAGGAACAGGAAGTATATCTCTGTAACCTTCCGTGTATGACCCTTTCAGGAACTTTTATTATTAATGGAGCAGAAAGAGTAATAGTGAATCAATTGCATCGTTCTCCGGGTGTTGTTTTTGAAGAGGACATTGAACTGGGAATGGATAAGGCAAAGATTTCCGCCTTCGGTAAGAAACTTTATGCCGGCAGGATGATTCCTTACAGGGGTTCATGGATAGAATTTGAGTTTGATACAAATAATCTTCTGTTTGTAAAAATTGATAAAAAGAGAAAAATGCCGGCAACTGAGCTATTGAAGGCAATAGGGATAGAAACGAATGAAGATATACTAAGTATTTTCTATCGTTCTATCAAGATGAAAGTTGGTTCTGGAACCAAATCAAATGACAAGTTGCTCGGTAAGGTTATTGCCAGGGATATTATTGATAAGGGAACAAAGGAAATTTTAGTTGAAGCAAATGAGGAAATATGCAAAGAAATAATTATAAAGTTAAGGAAGAAAAAAATAAAAGAAGTAGAAGTGCTTGATATGGATCCGGGTTTAAGGAATGTTGCTATACATCTTACTTTGAAAAAAGATAACATTAAATCAAGAATCCAGGCAATCCTGGATATTTTTAAAAGATTGCGTACACAGGAGTACATTGATGAGAAATCTGCAAAGGAATTTTTTGATACACTATTGTTTAAGACAATCCGGAGATATGATTTATGTAATGTTGGAAGGTATAAGATAAACAAGAAGCTGAAGTCGGTATTTGATATGATGAAGAAAGAACTGCCTAAATCCGCACAAAACATTATAATGAATTCTGACTATTACATCAAAGACAAGGGAAGCAGTAACATTGAACCTCCTCCCCTTAAACACCGAACCTTGTCTGCCCAGGATATTATTGGAACCATGATATACATTATTAATCTAAACAATAACGTTCCTGACTATAGCATTGATGATATTGACCACCTGGGTAACCGCCGGGTGCGTTCCGTTGGAGAATTACTGGAAAACCAGATTAGAATCGGGTTGTCGCATATGGCAAGGTTAACCCGGGAAAAAATGAATATGCAAAATGCCGAAACAGTTACCCCGCGTGATATATTGAATACGGCTCCTATAGTGGGAGTAATAAGAAAGTTTTTCGGTACCAGCCAATTATCACAATTCATGGACCAGACTAACCCGCTATCCGAGCTTACTCATAAACGCAGGTTGTCTGCATTGGGCCCCGGAGGTTTAAACAGGAAGAGGGCAGGATTTAAGGTCCGTGATGTTCATTATTCTCATTATGGACGAATATGCCCGATAGAAACTCCTGAAGGCCCGAATATTGGTTTGATTGTAACTCTTTCGCTTTATTCAAGAATAAATGAATATGGTTTGATAGAAACGCCTTACAGGAAAGTGGTGAACGGGCGGGTTACCAATGAAATTGATTACTTGACTGCTGATATGGAAGATGAGTGTGTGATTGCCCAGGCGGATGCGCCTATTGATGCGAAAGGAAATTTCAATGTAGAAAGGGTTATTACCCGTTGCCGGGGTGATTTTACCAATGTTGCTGTCAGAGAAATAGATTATATGGATGTCTCACCGAAACAACTTGTGGGCCCTTCTGCCGGACTAATACCATTTCTGGAACATGACGATGCTAATCGCGCCTTAATGGGTTCAAATATGCAGAGGCAGGCGGTTCCTTTATTGATAACAGAGGCGCCCCTGGTTATGACGGGTATTGAAAAAACCATTGCCCGTGATTCCAGGGTGGTCGTCACTGCTCGTTCAAGTGGAGTGGTGAAAAGAGTAACTGCTGATAAAATAATTGTATGGAAAGACGATGCCGGGAAAGAATCCGGTGTGGATATTTATAATTTAAGGAAATATTACCGTTCAAATCAGGATACCTGTATGAATCAAAACCCTATTGTGAAAGAAGGGGTGCATGTAAAAAAAGGACAGGTTATTGCTGATGGCGCTGCTACCAGGGAAGGGGAACTTGCCCTTGGCAGGAACCTGCTGGTGGCATTTCTTTCCTGGGATGGGTATAACTTTGAAGATGCAATAGTCATCAGCGAAAGACTTGTCAAGGAAGACGTTTTTACCTCCGTGCATATACAGGAATTTCAGGTGGATGCCCGTGACCTGGCAATAGGGTCAGAGGAGATTACCCGTGATATTCCGAATGTTGGGGAAGACGCGCTGAGGAATCTTAATAGTAATGGGATTATTCATGTTGGCGCGGATGTAAAGCCGGGGGATATTCTGGTTGGCAAGGTTACACCAAAGGGGGAAAGCCGCGCTACTCCCGAAGAAAGGTTATTAAAAGTTATTTTTGGTAAGAAGGCGGAAGAGGTACAGGATGCATCACTTCGTGTCCGTCCCGGAGTGGAAGGGAAGGTATTAAAGATAGAGGTGTTTACACGCGGGGGTAAAGTCAGTAAGGCGGTTGAGGAAGCTGCAAAGAACAAGATTAATGCAAAATATAGTGCCTTTACTGATAATATAAGGAAAGAGAAGAAGAGTCAGTTGAAGAAAGCGGGATCAGGGAAGGAAGAGCAGTGTATTAAGGAAATAGCGGAAGCGCGGATTAATGAGTTTAAGGACAAGAAAAAGAAAGAACTTGAAGTCTTGAAACATGGGGATGATTTACCTGTAACGGTGAATAAACTGGTTAAGGTGCATATTGTTACAAAAAGAAAGATTTCAATCGGGGATAAGTTATCCGGCCGCCATGGTAACAAGGGGGTTGTATCAAGAATTCTGCCGGAAGAGGATATGCCGCATTTACCTGATGGGACTCCTGTTGACATTATACTGAATCCATTATCGGTTCCTTCAAGGATGAATGTAGGACAGATTCTTGAGACAGTACTGGGCTGGGCGGCGCGGTTACTTGATACTCAGATGGTTTGTCCGATTTTTGATGGCGCCAGTGAAGCTGATATCGGCCGGGAAATGAAGAGGGCAGGATTGCCGGAAAACAGTAAGACTGTAATATATGATGGCCGGACCGGAGAGCCAATGAAGTCAAAGGTTACAGTTGGATATATATATGTAATGAAACTGGCTCATATGGTTGAAGATAAAATGCATGCTCGTTCAATAGGCCCTTATTCATTGATTACCAGACAGCCGTTGGGTGGCAAGGCCCAGTTTGGAGGCCAGAGGTTCGGTGAAATGGAAGTATGGGCAATGGAAGGGTACGGCGCAGCTTATGCCCTTCAGGAGTTCCTGACGATGAAGAGTGATGATGTTGCAGGAAGAACAAAGATGTATGAGAAGATAGTTAAGGGAGAACAACTGGAAGCCGGGGGTGTTCCGGAATCCTTCAAGGTTCTTGTAAAGGAATTGCAGGCATTGTGCCTGAATGTGGAATTGATAAAATAAAACAGTTGGTTCGGATGCAAGGAGATAAGTTTTGGTTAGAAAAGCGAAAAAATCTAAAATGCGTAAAACGCTGGATTTCAATTCTTTCAATAAAATCAAGTTTACGCTTGCTTCTTCTGCTCAGTTAAGGGCCCAGTCTTTTGGTGAGGTTAAAAAACCTGAAACTATAAACTACAGGACTTTTAAACCGGAATGGGAGGGGCTCTTCTGTGAAAGAATATTTGGCCCGGTAAAGGATTTTGAATGCAACTGTGGTAAGTATAAATGGAAAAAGAATGAAAATGTTATTTGTGACCGTTGTCAAGTTGAGGTTACGGAATCAAATGTCAGAAGGGAAAGAATGGGGCATATAGAACTGGCAGTGCCTGTTACGCATATATGGTTTCTCAAGAAACCTCCATCGAGGATTGGACTGATTTTAAATATAAAACTTGCTGACCTGGAAAAGATTATTTATTATGCAAGCTATGTTGTGATAGATCCAGGCAAAGATACAAAACTCAAGAAGAATCAACTGATTGGAGAAGAAGAATACCAGAGATATCGCAGGGAATACGGGAACAGGTTCCAGGCAGAAATAGGAGCCGGGGCAATTAAGACGTTATTGAAGGAAGTGGAAATACAGAAACTTTATAATGAAACGAGAGATAAGATTAAAAAAGAATCTTCCCAGGCCACTCAGATACGTCTTGTAAAACAACTGCGCGTAATAGATGGATTTATGAAATCAAGCGTTAAACCTGAAAACATGGTGTTGGATTGCATCCAGGTTATACCTGCTGATTTACGGCCGCTGGTTCCACTGGAAGGCGGCAGGTTTGCCTCCTCGGATCTTAATGACTTATATAGAAGGATTATAAACAGGAATAACCGTTTGAAGCATATCCAGGATCTTAAAGCGCCTGCCGTTATGATTAATAGTGAAAAACGTTTACTTCAGGAGGCTGTAGATGTCCTGTTTGAAAACGGCGCCAGGGGGAAGACAGTCAATGGCCCGGGTAACCGCCCGTTGAAGTCTTTTTCGGACATACTTAAAGGGAAGCAGGGGAGATTCAGGCAGAACTTGCTGGGTAAGAGAGTTGATTATTCAGGCCGTTCAGTAATTGTGGTTGGCCCGAATCTACGGTTGGGTCAATGCGGGTTGCCCAAGGAGATGGCGCTTGAGTTGTTTAAACCCTTTATTTTGAAGGAATTACTGCAAAAGGGTATCGCATCAACTTTGAAGAGCGCCAAGAGGGAACTTGAGAAACAAACACCTCAGGTATATGACATTCTTGAAAAGATTATTTCAAGCAGGCCGGTTATGCTTAATAGGGCGCCTACTCTTCACCGTTTTGGAATTCAGGCATTCCAGCCCATCCTTGTGGAAGGGAAGGCAATTCAACTGCATCCACTGGTATGTACTGCTTTCAATGCTGATTTTGATGGAGATCAAATGGCTGTCCACGTGCCTTTGACCGTTCAGGCTTGCCTGGAGGCAAGGTTGCTTATGATGGCAACGAATAACATTTTAAATGCTGCAAACGGACAGCCGATAGTAACTCCTACCCAGGATGTGGTCCTTGGGTGTTGTTATTTGACGAAAGAGAAGAAAGGCATCAAGGGTGAGGGTAAGATTTTTGCAAATATAGATGAGGTTATAGTTGCTGAGCAGGAAATGGAAGTTGATTTACACGCAAGAATAAAGGTACGAGGTATTAATAAATTAAAGGAAAATGATAACTGGAAGCGGGAGGATTTTATTAATCCTGACTGCTGGAAAGATTACACCACAGTGGGAAGGATTATTTTTAACCAGGTGGTACCCGGGGAACTCGGTTATGCTAACAGGGTTATTGATAAAAAGAGTATCAGTGAGATTATAATAAAATGTTATGATAAATTGGGCAGCAATAAAACAGTTGCTCTTCTTGATGATGTGAAAAAACTTGGTTTTAAGTATGCAACGATATCAGGAATTTCAATGTCAATTGAGGATATGAAAACGCCCAAGGTAAAAAATGAACTTATAAATAAATCTCATGAAAAGGTAAAAAAAATCGAGAATGCGTATAATCAGGGGTTGATAACATTTACCGAGAGGTATCACGCAATTATTGATATATGGACACATGTAACGGAACAGATAGCCAGTCTTATGATTAATGAATTAAAGAAACAGGAAGACCATGTTCACGAGGAAGGTGTTTCTGATTTTAATTCCATTTACATCATGTCGGAATCAGGGGCTCGTGGATCAAAACAGCAGATAAGACAGCTTGCGGGTATGAGAGGCTTGATGGCAAGGCCTCAAAAGAAGATAACCGGACAGGTGGGTGAAATTATTGAATCTCCGATTGAATCCAATTTCCGTGAAGGTTTGACAGTTCTGGAATACTATATTTCCACGCATGGAGGAAGGAAAGGACTTGCGGATACAGCCTTGAAAACAGCAGATGCGGGTTACCTTACAAGGAGATTAATTGATGTAGCTCATGACGTGGTAGTAAACGTGGATGATTGTGGTACCATAAATGGGATTCGCGTTACTGAGTTGAAGGAAGGAGATGAAGTCATTGAATCTCTCTCAGAGCGTATCATAGGCAGGTACACTGTTGACAGAATTACAAATCCTCTTACAGACGAGGTTATAATAAAAACAGGTGAAATGATCATGGCAGAGCATGCAAAGAAAATAAAAGAAGCTGAAATTGAGCTTATTAAAATACGCTCAGTTCTGACATGTGAAACTTCCCAGGGTGTATGCGCAAAATGTTATGGCAGGGATCTTTCAACCGGCAAACTTGCCGATATAGGCCTTGCTGTGGGAATAATATCCGCGCAGTCAATCGGTGAGCCGGGTACCCAGCTTACACTCAGAACTTTCCATATAGGCGGTACCGCGAGCCGTGAAGTGGCAAAATCAGAAATCCGCTCAAATAATGACGGCATTATAAAGTTCCATAATATAAAGACAGTGATTGACAGGGAAAATAGGAATGTGGTTATCAGCAGAAACGGAGAGGCAGGAATTAAAACCAAAAAAGGAATAGCCAAAAATATTTACCAGAGTATACGTTATGGCGCAAGATTGCTTGTGAAAGAAAATGGCAGGGTAAAAAAAGGCCAGCTGATAGCTGAATGGGATCCTTATTCAATGCCCATAATTTCAGAGTTTAGCGGTAAGGTTGAATTACACGGGATTTCCAAGGATATTACTTTACAGGAAGAAGTAAACCGTACGACAGGTATGACAGATAGTATAATCATCCCTGACCGTTCAGGCAGGTTGAGACCGCAGATTAGCATAGTAAACAGGAGTAGGAAAAAGCTGGTTGATTATCCCCTGCCCGTGGATACCAGGTTAACTGTAAAGAACGGTAGTCATGTTGAAGCAGGGGATTTGGTTGCCAGGATTCCCCAGGATATAAGCAAACCCCGGGATATTACAGGTGGTTTGCCGAGGATTTCCGAGCTTTTTGAAGCCCGTAACCCAAAGAGAAGCTCAATAATTTCAGAAATTGAGGGCAAGGTAAAACTTGGAAGAACAGATAAGGGTGAAATTAAATTAACGGTGGAGAATGACATCGGTATTAAGAAAGAATACAAAATACCCGCAGACAGGCATCTCGTGGTTTATGAGAGTGATAATGTACGAGAAGCATCTCCCTTGACTGATGGGCCTGTCAATCCGCATGATATTCTGCAAATAAAAGGCGCGCAGGATGTACAGGAATACCTGCTTAACGAGATCCAGGAGGTTTACAGGCTCCAGGGGGTTACGATAAATGATAAACATATAGAAGTTATTATACGGCAGATGCTGTCCAATGTTCGTATTGAGGATGGAGGAGATGGGAACTTTCTGCCGGGTGAACAGGCAAAGAAGCAGAAGGTGCTGATGGAGAATGATAAGATAGCATCAAAGAAGGGTAAGCCTGTTAAATACAGGCCTATCCTGCTTGGGATAACCAAGGCGGCTTTGCTTAGCGATAGTTTTATTTCAGCTGCAAGTTTCCAGGAGACGACGAGAATATTGACGCAGACAAGTATTTCCGGTAACGTTGATAATCTTATAGGATTAAAAGAAAACGTTATTATAGGAAGATTGATTCCGGCAGGTACGGGCATGAAATCTTATCAAAAAGAGGGGAAGTAATATATGCCTACGATAAACCAATTAATTAGACAGGGAAGGAAAAGACTCAAGAAGAAAAACAAGGGGCCTGCTCTAGCCGGGTCGCCTTTCAAGAGAGGGGTTTGTACAAGGGTTTATACTACTACTCCAAAAAAGCCTAATTCAGCATTGCGTAAGGTGGCAAGAGTGAAATTAACGAATGGGATGGAAGTTACTGCATACATACCCGGTATAGGGCATAATTTACAGGAGCATTCCATAGTCGTAATAAGAGGAGGCAGGGTGAAGGACCTGCCTGGAGTGCGTTATCATATTGTAAGGGGAATGCTTGACACTTCGGGTACGGAAAACAGGATGCAAAGCCGGTCAAAGTACGGCGCGAAGAAGTCAAAGAAAACGGAAGGTGCGGCGCCGGCGGCGTCAGCACCGGCACCACCGGCGCCGGCTGATACATGATTTTTCGATTCCCGCTGGTCGCCCCGGGCTTTTTTAATATTTGAGAATAGAAACATTTAGTTTAAAAGGAAAAGGATATGTCAAGAAAAGCAAGAAAAACGCAATCAAGAAA
>JAUXBS010000193.1 GCA_030619245.1 Clostridia bacterium
CAGCCAATTATTTAAGAAAGAAAGATTCTGCCGGAGAGCCCTGCGGTTGCAAGAAAAGCAGGAAGCCCGTCAAAACCATTGCCGCTAACGAATTAAGAAACCTGTTAAAGAAATCAAAGAATAAGTTGCTTGTTATAGACGTCCGCCATGAAAATTACTACAAAATTAAACATATAAAAAATGCAGTGAATATCCCGCGCTATAATATTAAACAGCATTTAAATGAAGTTCCTTCAACGGAAAAGGAGCTGGTGTTTTATTGTGATGATTTAACATCTCCAATAGCTGAAGAATCTATAAGGATTTTTAACTCCCTGGGTTACAATAATACCCGTTATTTCCCCGGCGGCCTTAACGAATGGGTTGAGAAAGGTTTCCCGACCAGGAAATCCAGGCCGGTTAAAAAGAAGAAAAAATAATCTACATTTAAGGAGGCTTATTATCAACAATAAACAAATTGAACTGCTTAAGAAAAAATGCGGGATTCCGGATTACAACAAATTGCTTGCCCTGAAAAATGATTCACTCAACAAGTTCGTTCTTAATTGGGTGTCTCATTGCAACCCCGACAAGGTGTTTATCTGTACCGATTCAGCAAAGGATACTGAATACCTGAAGAAACAGGCGCTGAAGAACAGGGAAGAAAAGAAACTCGACATAAAGGGGCATACCGTTCATTTTGACGGTTACTTCGACCAGGCAAGGGATAAGGCAAACACCAAGTACCTCCTGCCTCCCGGTATTGCCCTCAGTTCTGATATAAATATTGTTAACAAGAAAACCGGTTTTTCCGAGATGAACATGCTTCTGAAGAACAGCATGAGGGGTAAGGAAATGTATGTTCTTTTCTTCTGTCTTGCTCCGCTTAACTCGGCTTTTTCAATATCCTGTGTACAGATAACAGACTCAAGTTATGTTGCCCACAGCGAAAAGATACTGGTTAGAAGCGGCTATGAACAGTTTAAGAAACTTCACGGCGGCACAAACTACTTCAGTTTTGTCCACAGCGCAGGTGAACTTACTAAAAATAAGGTAAGCAGGAATTTCACCAAACGCAGGGTTTACATTGACCTTAGTAAAAATACTGTCTACTCCGTAAACACCCAGTATGCCGGCAACACCATCGGGCTTAAAAAACTTGCCATGAGACTGGCAATTCACAAGGCGTCTCATGAAAACTGGCTTACCGAACACATGTTTGTAATGGGAGTCCACGGCAGTAAAAACCGCACCACCTACTTCACGGGGGCTTTCCCCAGCGCCTGCGGCAAAACTTCAACCGCCATGCTCGAGGATGAAACTATCGTCGGTGACGATATCGCATACATTAAAAACTTTAAGGGCATAGCCCGCGCCGCAAACGTTGAATGCGGGATATTCGGAATCATCATGAACGTAAACTCAAAGGACGACCCGTCAATATACCAGGCCCTGTCCTCTCCCGGAGAAGTTATTTTCTCAAACGTGCTTGCTACCAAAAATAATTCAGCCTACTGGCTCGGCAAGGATGGTTCCGTTCCTAAAACCGGTATAAATTATTCCGGCAAATGGTTCCTTGGAAAAACCGACGACCGCATGAATGTAATCAACGCCTCTCACAAAAATGCAAGGTATACCGTAAGCCTGAGTAACTTAAAGAACAGGGATACTAACGCAGACAATCCCGAGGGAGTCCCCGTAAGCGGTATCATATACGGCGGCAGAGATTCCGATACCACGGTCCCCGTGGATGAATCCTTTGACTGGATTCACGGCATCATCACCAAGGGCGCTATGCTTGAATCAGAAACAACTTCTGCAACGCTCGGGCAGGAGGGCTTAAGGAAGTTCAACCTGATGTCTAACCTTGACTTCCTTTCAATCCCCTTATCCAAATACATCAACTGCAATTTGAGATTTGGCAGGAAGCTTAAGGTTGTTCCGCGCATTTTCGGGGTGAATTATTTCCTCAAGGATGTAACTTCCGGCGAATACCTTAACGGCATAAAAGATAAACACATCTGGCTCAGGTGGATGGAACGCAGGGTTAACAACGAAGTTGCCGCCCTCAAAACACCCGTCGGGTTTATCCCCGTGTACGGGGACCTCAGGAAATTATTTAAATCAATTTTACACATAAACTACTCTATGGAAGACTACATAAGGCAATTTACCGTAAGGATACCTCAAAATCTGGCAAAGATCGACAGAATACTGAAAATATATCACAACAGCGCCGATAATTTTCCTGATGTTCTTTACCGTGTAATAGAGGCGCAAAGAAAAAGATTACTTAAAGCGCGAAAATCATTCGGAGATTATCCTACTCCTGACCGCTGGGAACGCTGAAAACATTATGACTAAAATTATAGCAATCGCAAACCAGAAAGGCGGCGTCGGTAAAACCACCACCGCAGTAAACCTGGCAAGTTACCTTGCATACTTCGGCCAGGAAACCCTGCTTATTGACATGGATCCGCAGGCAAACACCACGAGCGGGTTTGGCATTGATAAATCATCCCTGAAACGGAGTTCCTATGATGTTATAATAAACAACTCAAAGATAGAAGACGCCATTATGCCTTCCGGTGTTGACTGGCTTGATATTATCCCTGCCAACAGAGACCTTATCGGCGCAGAAGTTGAACTTGTAAACACCATCTCGCGTGAAACACGCCTTAAGAAGGCTTTCAGGAATTGCCCCGGAAACTACAGGTTCATTTTAATAGACTGTCCGCCTTCTCTCGGTTTGCTTACGCTTAATTCGCTTACCCTCGCCAACTCTGTCCTGATACCGATACAAGCGGAGTTCTACCCCCTTGAAGGCCTTACGGAGCTCATGAACACCGTTAATCTCATCAGGGAAGATTTGAACCCCGTCCTTGAAATTGAGGGAGTGCTGCTTACGATGTACGATACAAGGTTGACCCTTTCTTCCCAGGTGATTAAAGAAATAGGTAAATATTTCAGTGACAGGGTGTACCAGACGATAGTTCCAAGGAACGTTCGTCTTGCGGAAGCCCCCTCCTTCGGGAAACCTGTTATCTTCTACGCCCCCGAATCCAAGGGAGCAAAGGCCTATCAGAACCTTGCAAGAGAAGTCCTTAAAGGAAACGGTATAGAACTTAAGGAAGGCCCGGTTGGGGAAAAACCAAAATACCCCCTTGCCGTACAGAAAGAAACAAAAAAGGATTTAACCATTACCGGTAAATAACATGGAAATTGCTGTAATTTATATTGATTTTACCTTATTCATATTCTTTATAGCCTTATCAGGTTTCTTCTCCTCTGTTGAAACAGCTCTTACTTCTCTTGATAAGCTTAGCG
>JAUXBS010000242.1 GCA_030619245.1 Clostridia bacterium
GTCTTCCTATTTAAGTTTTTTCAATATGCTTACCTTCTTCATAACGTCACCTATTTTAATACTATTTACCACATCTATCCCTTTGGTAACCTGGCCAAACACCGTGTACTTCCCGTCAAGAAAAGACTGGGCCCCCAGGCAGATATAGAACTGGCTTCCAGCGCTGTCCGGGTGCTGGCTCCTTGCCATGGATACAGTCCCGTCAAGGTGTTTCCTGGAATTAAACTCTGCCTTGACCGTATAGCCGGGCCCTCCTGTTCCGTTACCATTCGGGCAGCCACCCTGTATCACGAAATTCGGAACAACCCGGTGGAACTTCAACCCATCATAGAACCCTTCTGATGCAAGGGTAATGAAATTCTTCACATGGTTAGGAGCAGCCTCCGGGTAAAAATCAAATTCAATGTCACCTTTCTCTGTACTTATTCTCGCATAATACTCATTCTTCTCAATTTCCACTTTTTTAATATCAACTCCTTCCTTACAGCCTGCCAGGAATAATCCCATAATCAGAACAACGCCAATCATTAATACAGTTAACCTCTTCATTCCCTCCTCCTTTATCTTTTTCCCCTGTCATACACCCTGATAAGACTGGTTATAAACTTGCCTATTTCTCCTATGGATTCAATCTTCAAAGGCAGCCTGTCCCCATCCGCGCTTATCCATAGAAAATGGCTTTCCTTACTCCTCCTTTTCTTACGCCCGAGTTTGTACCAGGATAAATCAAGTTTAACCGCGTCAATCCTGCCCATTTTTGTCTTAATTATTTCGCGCTTAACAAATTTCAGAGTAGTCTTATAAGCTTTCCCGTCATTATCCATATTAAAAGATATTTCCTTTTCTTTCTCCATGTCAAATGCTCTTGCGTAATACATTGCCGATACGAAATCCTGCATGTACGGCAGGATTGGCGCCCTCTTTGTGTTCTTCTTGTAACTGCTCTTATGCAGGCCGTAATGTTCACCCTGGTTAAACCGGGTTTCCCTGGTGTAATGACTCTTGCCTTCCCTTATGTCCATTTCCAATCCCCAGGAAAAACAACCGGCCCTGTCAATATAACTTTCGTAAACATCCCTTATTTTAAAGAATATGTCAAAAAACGTGGAAGTCCAGGCCTTAAAAACCACATGATAGACATCCCTGCCATTAACGCTTAACAACTCTTTCACATGAAGTTCCCCGTATCCGACATTTATTACCTTTATCCCCTTGTACTTCCAGGCCACCTTGTACTTCATCTTTTCACCCACCCTTAAGCCGGGATAATCCATTGTCCTGTAGTCATGACTGCTGTCAATCAATAATCCCTCAAGGGCGAAGCAGGAATTCACCGATACGAAGATAGCTATAACACCTATGACAAACAGTTTTTTATTTTTTCTTCCCATAACCTGTTTTCTGAAACAATCCTTAAAACAACCTTCAGCGCCCATACATCATCATCCACCCTGCCGGCAAGGCGCACCCCGTCTTTTTCCGTGGTAATGATAAGCCCCTTCCCTGCATTTATCCTGTTTATGTCCTCTTCCGTATAATCATGATGGTCGGGAAATATGAACTTCCCGGTAATATTCGCGCCCAATCCCTTTACGGTCTCCTCAAAGGACTGCGGGTTCCCTATACCGGAAACCACTGACACATCCCTGCCTTTTATGAAAGATAATTCCTCTTTCTTGTTATCTGTAACCCTGTACAGGGCCAAAGGTTCGTGAACGCTTTCAACAACCGGCTTCTTACCCGCAGACGCTAAATAATCATATACAAACTTCTTCCTCTCCCCCGGGACCTGGTTTGACCTTGTCAGCAGGAATACATCAGCCCGCTTCAAATGTGAAAGGGGCTCCCGCAGAAACCCCCCCGGCAATTGCTTCATGTTACTGAATGGCGACATGCAGTCTATTACCATAATATCAAGGTCCCTTTCAAGCCTGAGGTACTGGAACCCATCATCAAGTAGCAATACTTCCGTGTTAAAATTCCTTATGGCATAACTGCCGCTCTTGACCCTGTTTCCTGAAACTATAACCGGAACTCCCTTCAATTTCCCCGCAAGCAGGTAAGGTTCATCTCCTGCTTCCTCCGGGGAAAGCAGGACTTTATCATAATCCGATACAACGCTCACCTCTGAAGATTTTCTGTTCCCCCCGTACCCCCTGCTTAGCACCGCAACTTTTCTGCCCATACCCCTTACCGTTTCTGCAATCCTGATGACCGTGGGAGTCTTCCCGGTCCCGCCCGCGGTAATATTGCCCACGCTTATAACGGCGCAGGACAACTTTGTTCTTTTCAACACTTTCAGCCTGTACAACAATAATCTCAGCCTTACACAAACAGAGTACGCGCAGGAGAGAACATCCAGGATAATGCGCAGGACAGCAGGGGCTAACCCCCTCCTGCCTCCTATCACACCAAGGTAATAATTCATCATTTCCTTACTCATAACCAGCCTTCCTTCAAA
>JAUXBS010000068.1 GCA_030619245.1 Clostridia bacterium
GCCTATACGGCTTTTAAACATGCTCACGGATAACACAATAAGAGTTAAAATTAAAGATATTCATGTGTTCTTACCTCAGCCTGCTTATTTCGCGTTACATAAGCTTATGATATCAGCCCGTAGGTCAAATGAAGAAAAATCTATTCGTGATAAGATGGCTTCACTGGAGATATTAAGAGCTCTTATTAATAAAGGAGAAGTTAATACGATTAATAGTGTACTGGAAGACATTCCTGTAAAATGGAAAAAGAAAATACTGAAAGTGCTTGAGAATGAGAAAGAATACAGTATAATGGAGACTTTAAGAAATGATAAAAGCGATAAATTTAACAAAACATTATGATAAGGTAGTGGCGCTTGATAACCTTAACCTTGATATCCCGGATGGGGAGATATTTGGATTTCTCGGCCCTAACGGCGCGGGAAAGACAACGGCTGTAAAGATATTTACGGGGCTTTTAATGCCGACGAAGGGTGAGGCGATTATCGGCGGGCATGATATACAGAAGGAGCCCGAGGAGACCAAGAAGATATTAGGGCTGGTCCCTGACACCCCGTTTGTTTACCAGAAACTGACCGGGTATGAGTTTTTGAACTTCGTTGGAGACCTGTACGATGTGCCTGAAGGCTTAAGGGAAAAGAAAATAAACGAGTACCTTGAAATGTTTGAGTTGAAGGAACACAAAAACGAGCTTATAGAGGACTACTCGCACGGGATGCAGCAAAAGATAGTTTTCTCTGCCATGCTCCTCCATAATCCAAAGGTTATTTTCCTGGATGAGCCCATGGTAGGGCTGGACCCGAAAGGGGCAAGAATGATAAAGGAAATACTATCTGAGTTATCAAAGAGGAAAGTTACTGTTTTTATGTGCACGCATACGCTTGAAATTGCAGAGAAGTTATGCCACAGGATAGGGATAATTAATAAAGGCAGGTTGATAGCGCTGGGTACAAAGGAACAGCTTCATAAGATGGCTGAGGAACAGGGGGACCGGGGCGTTAAGGATAATCTTGAAGATATATTCCTCAGGTTGACCGGGGCAGGTGAATACGACAATATAATTAAATACCTATGAATAAAGCAGGATTGTTAATCAAGGCAAAGTTAATAAGCGCGAAGCACCGGTTCGGTATAGGGCTTGAAAGAAAGTCCAGGTTGACATTCAAGAAAGCCATGGTAACGCTTGTATGCCTGGGGTTTCTTGCGCTGCTGTACTTCATGTTTTACCGTATACTGAACTATCTTATCGGCGTTCCCCTGCTCGGCCCTATTCTGGTCTTCAAGCTCATTTCAATGATATTCTTGACGTTCTGGCTGATGCTTATTTACAGTAATGTAATAACCGCGTTTTCAACGTTTTATTTCTCATCGGATTTGCCGTTCCTGTTGTCCAGCCCGTTTGCGTTCAATGATATTTTCACGGTAAAGTACGCTGAAACAACAATATATTCTTCCTGGACCGTCATTACGGCATTCGTCCCGTTTTTTCTTGCTTTCGGGATTGTGTACTCCGTTAATATTCTTTTTTATCCGCTTGTTATCGCGGCGATGGTCCCGTTCATAATGACAGCGTCCGGGATAGGAGTAATTATATCGCTCCTGCTGATGAGCGCGTTTCCAACGAAGAGGACGAGGGACCTGTCCCTGGTTGCCGGAGTGGTGCTGGGAGGGGGCGTATACGTATTATTCAGGTTCCTGCAGCCGGAGAAACTATTAAACCCCGAGGCAATGGGTTCGGTATTGAATTACCTTAACGAAATGCAGGCGCCTACATCCAGTTTCCTGCCGAATTACTGGATTACAAATATCATGGTTTCTGCGTCAAAGAATCAGTTTCTGATGTACTTTGAGTATTTCTTCATGCTGGTTGCGGTTGCAGCGGTATTCCTGGCAATTAACTTACTCCTGGCGCGGAGCCTGTATTATTCAGCCTGGGCGCGGGTGCAGGGAGATTCTTCAAAGAGGAAAGAAGGAAAATGGGGCAACTGGGGCTTTTTCAAAAACAGGCTGCAGCGGGCGATGCTTGAAAAGGACATAAGATTGTTTTTAAGGGATACAAGCCAGTGGTCACAGCTTTTTCTGCTCGGGGCGCTTATGATAGTGTATATATTTAATATTTACAAGCTTCCGGAGCAGGCGTATAAGGTAGGCAATATAACTTCATTTCTAAATATAGGCATGGTGGGTTTTGTTCTTGCGGCGCTGGCATTGAGGTTCGTCTTCCCGTCAATCAGCCTTGAAGGCAGGGCGTACTGGGTAATCAGGAGTTCGCCATTGCCCCCGGGGAAGTTGATATTAATGAAGTTCAGGATGGTGCTGATGCCGCTGGTATTTATCGGGGTGGCGCTGGTGCTGATATCTAATTACCTTTTAGGCGTTGACAGGTTCATCATGTACCTGTCCCTGATAACCATAATTGTAATGGCAGTGGGGCTGACCAGTATCAATATTGGATTAGGCGCCATGTTCCCGAACTTTAACGTGGAGAACATTACTCAGATTGAGTCGTCCAAAGGCGGTTTGATGTGCATGATAATATCGCTGGCGTATGTAGGAATAATTATCATGATATCGGCATTGCCGGTAAGGATGTTCATGATGAAAAAGTTTGGTTACAGCAGCGCAATGAACTACCCTGGTATTATTATTCCTGCCGTAATATTCGTTGTTGTTAATGCAATAGCGATTATCCTGCCGCTTTACCTCGGGGGGAAGAGTTTAAGAGAAGATGCATGAATTAAACTTCCTTCTTGATATCCTTTAGTGAAAGGTTTTCTTTGCTGAGGGAGAATAATCCAAGAGAGATTATTACAAGAAACTGCAGGGAGTGAACGAGGAGCGAGAAGGTGAGCGCCAGGTCCTTGTTTATGCCGAATACGCCAAGCCCGAGTATGCAGGCCATTTCATATACTCCTACGAAACTTGGGGAAGAGGGGAGTAATACCCCGAATGCAATGACTACCATCACGAAAGCCGCTATGGGGTAGGTTATGTTCAGGCCCAGGGCAATTGATACAAAATAGAAGGTGCTTGCCTCAATAAACCATATTGAAATTGACGCTATTGTTGTCAGAAAGAGGTTCTTTGGTGAATGAAGGACTTTTAAGCCGCCGATAAAGGAATCAACTATACCTGCAATCCTGTTTATGATACTTTCAGGGATAAAGAAGAATACCTTCCGGGTGATTTTAATAGTCATTTCTCTTTTGTTTATCATTCCGAACAGGAACAGCAGAGAGCCGAAGAACAGTATTATAATAACGGGGCCTGTTGTTTTGAGGAGATTGATAATTTTGGCGCTTATGTTGCCGCTCAGGGCAAGGTATATAGTAAGGATGAAGGCAAACAGTATCAGTGACAGGCCGTCAAAGACTCTTGAAACGACGATGGTCGCAAAGGAGGAACTTTTGCTGATGTTGTGTTTCTTTGCATTAACGTAGGCGCCGACAAACTCGCCCATGCGCAGGGGGAGTATGTTGTTGGCGAAGAATGCAATGGTTACAACATAAAACATATCAATTGTTTTGCAGTCCTTTATCGGATTAAGGATGTATTTCCACCTGAGCCCCCTGAGGAAGAAACAGATTATATATGTGAATACAGCAAGGATTATCCATCTTATATCAGTTAGTTTAAACGCCTTCCACACTTCGGAGAAGTTAACGTTGCGCAGCGCAAGGTAAAGGAAGAAGGCGCTTATGAGAATTCCTATTAACGGCAGATATTTTGTTTTTTTCACAGAAGGCTCCTTTTAAACGTTAAACCTGAATGTTATGGTGTCACCGTCTTCAACGGTGTAGTCCCTGCCTTTAAGGTGAAACAGCCCTGCTTCCTTGATTTTCTGAACGGAACCGTGGGTTTGTAAATCCTTGTATTTTATCACTTCAGCCCTGATAAAGCCTTTTTCCATGTCCTGATGTATGGTACGCGCCGCTTTTAGTATTGAGCTGTTTTTTATAACAGACCAGGACCTTACTTCTTTTGAACTTGCTGTGAAAAAGAATACAAGCCCGAGGGAATCATGGCTTAAGCGGATAATTTTATCTATGGCGGATTCCGTTATGTTCATTTCAGCGAGAAATTCTTTTTTCATTTCTTCGTCATCCAGGCCTGCTATTTCAAGTTCCACTTTTGCGGAAAGTCCCACTAAAGCTATGTTAGTATTTCCTATGGAAGTTTCTATGTTTTTAATGGTTTTTTTGAAGTCGTCATTTTCATTGAAATTAACAACAACCATGAGTTTTTTTACTGTAAGGAACTGGTAGGAAGAAAGAATGGTATTATCTTCAACGCTGAGGTCCATGGTCCGCAAGAAGTTTTCCTTTTCCAGGTGTTCCTTTATTTTTTTTACCAGCGCAAGTTCTTTTTTCTTGCTGTCAGTCGGTTTCTTCCTGATATCAAGGTTTAAAGTTTCTATTCTCTTTTCAATGAGCATCAAATCCTTGAATATAAGGTCGGACATGAAATTGCGTACATCCCTGACCGGGTCAATACTGCCGTCAACGTGATAGACGGAATCATCTTTGAAGGCTCTTGCGACAAAGATGAAGGAATCAAGGTTAAGGAGCGCTCTGAAGGCAGCATCCTTTTCCTTTTCGGTGTTTACGATGTCAGGCGCAAGGGTGTATTCGATTTCTGTCAATACAATATTGTCCGGTTTAAAGACATCCGCCAGAAAATCGATCCTGGGGTCTTTTACCTTTGAAATCCCGATCTTGTTTTTTTCGGGGTCAAGGTTTGTAAGTATGCGAAAGAGGGTTTTTTTCCCTGACTGCGGCAGTCCTGTAATTCCTATTCTCATGTATAATCGCTTTCTGAAATTTAATGATTATAATTTATTTATCAAAATAATTCAAACAAAAACTTGAATCTATTAAAAAAAATATATATTATTATATAGAAACAAGAGGGAGGGATATATTGAAAGATAAAGAAGATAAACTGATAGCCTTGCTTAAAAAGAGGAATCAGGAACTGTTGTTGCTGTTGGAAACCAACAGGACCCTTACAAGAAAATTAGACCTTGAAGAACTGCTTGCAGAAATAATGCACCAGGCAACCAAGGTTGTAAAAGCCGAGTCAAGTTCCTTGGTTTTAGTAGACCAGGAAACCAATGAACTGGTGTTTGATATAACAATGGGAGAAAAGGGCGGGAAAGTGAAGCAGATGAGGTTGAAGCTGGGAGAGGGCATTGCCGGTTCGGTGCCAAAGGAAGGCAAGCCGTTGATCGTTGAAGATGTCAGTAAGGACGAGAGGTTCAATTCGAATATTGATGACACTACGGAGTATAAGACAAAATCCATCCTGTGTGTGCCACTCATGATAAAAGACAGTATAATTGGGGTGATGGAGGCAATTAACAAAAAGGGAAAAAACCCCTTCAGCCGGTTTGACCTGGATATATTCTCGGATTTTGCCGCCCAGGCAGCAGTGGCAATAGATAATGCCAAGTTGTTTGGAAGCCTTGAACAGGAGAAGAAAAAGATAGAGGCGATGTTCTCGGGAATGGGGGATGGCGCGGTATTTACGGATTCAAACTTCAGGATATTGATAGTCAATAAAGCGGCCTGTAACCTGCTTAACCTTGACGGTGATTCCGTGGTGGGTAAATCATTTGGTGAACTCAGCGCGGATTTTGATTTTATAGACCTGGATAAGATAAAAGATGACAAAGTTAAAAGCATGCTTTTTGATATGACAAGAAAGGAAGGCAAGAAATTATATGTTTCATGCCGGCTTACGAGGATTATAGACCAGGAAGGCAAGACGATGGGTTATATTATGATACTGCGTGATATCACAAATGAGAAAACGGAGTTGATGATGACCAGGGATTTCTTCTCGCTAATATCTCATAAGTTAAAAACACCGCTCGTGGCAATTACTGGTTATACTCCCATGCTCCTTAAGGAAGCGGAATTCGGCCAGCTGAATGAATTTCAGAAAACAGCAATAAGGGCAATAGACGAGCAGGGGCGGCACCTGCAGGGTTTAATAGAGAAACTCCTGAAGTTTACCTCCCTGGGGGCGGGTAAAATAAACCTGAATCCTGAAAAGGCGGGGCTCAATGATTTGATTGATTCCGGCATCAAGGAAATGCAGCGCTTGATTTCAATGGATAAAGTAAAGATAATAAGGGATGAATTCACCCGTGGGAATATAGGATTAAATGTAGACAGGTTAAAAGTGCAGGGGGTTATCAGGTCAATAATTGAGAACGCAATAAAATTTAATGATAAAGAAGAGAAGAGGATAGATATATCGGCTGAAAGAGATGGGGATGATTTTATAAAAGTGTCAATTAAAGATAATGGTATAGGTATACCTTCAGAGGAATGCGAGAATGTTTTCAGGAGATTTTATCAGGTTGAAGAATATTTTACGGGGCAGGTTGAAGGGGCAGGGCTCGGGCTTTCATTTGCCAGGGATATAGTTGATGTTCACGGGGGGAGGATAGAAGTTAAGAGCAAAATAGGAAAGGGCAGTGCA
>JAUXBS010000125.1 GCA_030619245.1 Clostridia bacterium
TAATATTCATACCATAACCCTTAACAACTTAAAAACATACTCACTTCCTGAAGCGCTTTTATTTTCAGCATGCGCCATTGCCAGCAGATTATTGTCCCTGTCAAAAACCGGAAAAACCTCCGGCATCTCATCCTCCCGGTACTTTCTCTTTATATTATCAAGATTAACCACATCTGATTCCTGTATCTGCCTGCCATTCCTGACAGCGTCCGCTGTATCCGCGCCAACAAGGATGAAAGGATAACCTGACATAACACTGTTTAGCGGTATCATGCATTCATTGAATGAATCATCATTACTACAAGCCACTGAATCCTCTAACCTGAAGTTCCCCACTCTCGTGCGCGTTAACGATGACATGTATGCGCCGCAGCCAAGCTTCTCTCCCAGGTCGTGACACAGAGTCCTTATATAAGTGCCTTTCGAACATATAACCTTTAACTCCGCCCTGGGGATATTACAGGAAGTAAGAAAAATTGATTTTATCTCAATATCCTCCGGTTCTCTATCTACCGTTACCCCCCTCCGGAATAACTTGTAAAGCCTTTGCCCCTTGTGCTTTTTCGCAGACAGCATTGGAGGGACCTGTTTCTGCCTGCCTTTAAAACCATTAACCGCCTTTTCAACATCCTTTGCGGATACCCCGCATTCCCTTCTTTCCAGAACCTTTCCTTCACCATCCTGTGTATCAGTTGTTACCCCGAACACAATACCTGCTTCATATTCCTTTTCCTGCTCCATTAAGAACCCTGAAATCTTGGTTGCTTCTCCCACAAGAATCAGCAGTACGCCCCTGGCATTCGGATCAAGAGTCCCGGCATGGCCAACCTTCAGCCTGCCGCCTATTTTTTTCCTGATTCTCTTTACTACATCAAATGAAGTAATTCCCGATGGTTTGTTAATATTTATAATTCCGCTCTTTATCTTATGCATCGTAAATAATATCCAAACCCTCTTCAACCACCCTGAGCACTTTTTCCTTTACCTCAACAAGGTCGCCGTTAACCAGGCAGCCGGAAGCGTTCCTGTGCCCCCCTCCGTCAAAAACTTTCGCAACACTGTTAACATCTATGTCCTTCCGTGAACGCAGGCTTATCTTATACCTGCAGGGAACCGTTGTTTCCTTGAACAATATTCCCACATCCACGCCTTTTATTTCCCTGGCATAGTTAACAACACCTTCAATATCTTCACTTGAAGTCCCCGTCTTCTTAAACATCTCCTGGCTGATTACAATAGTGGCAATACGCTTATCCGGGGACAGTTCAAGTGTTTCAAGCGCTTCTTTTAACAATTTCATGCTATTAAGGCTTACTGACCTGTAAACAAAATTTGTTATCTTTGAAACAGAAACGCCCCTTTTTATCAAATCTGCCGCGATAAGATGGCTTTCCGCAGAGGTATTCGATTCCTGAAACCTGTTCGTATCAGTAAGCATTCCCACGTATATGCATTCCGCCTCAGCCTCGTTTATTTCCAGGGATGACTGCTTGATAATATTATAAACAAGCTCCGAAACCGATGAAGCAGCCTCCTCAACGTAATTATAATTACCGAATAATCCATTTTCTACATGATGGTCTATGTTTACAACGAGCTTTACCTGCCTGGAAACATCCATAATCCTCTCTATCCTTGACAGGTTCGGACAGTCTAATATAAACGCCGCATCAAATTTATCGGCTATGGTTGAAGCGGTCTTAATATCTTTACTCCCCGGTAAAAATTTATATACAGCCGGAACTCTGTCTCTGGTTGCCGCGCAAACTGATTTCCCCAACCTTTTCATAAATGACGCCAGCGCAAGCTGCCCGCCTATCGCATCACCATCCGGCCTTGCATGGCACGCTATGAAGAAAGAATTGTTATCCCGGATAACTTTCAGGATGTTTTTTATTACGCTCTTGTCCATCATTCTTTTTTTTCGTCCTTATCTTCCTCGTGTATCCGGTTAATCAATTCATCAATTTTTGCAGCGTACTCAATCGTCCCATCGTACCGGAATATAATTTCCGGAGTATACCTCAACTTCGCATGCCTGCCCACGTACTTCCTCGCGGAAGGGGTTATTTCAACCAGAAAGTCCGATACCCTGTTTTTTTCCTCTTCAGAACCATATGCGCTGTAATATATTGATACGTGTTTCAGGTCATCCGACATTTTAGAACCGGTAACAGTCACCATCACAAGGCCTTCCGTATTAACCTCTTTCTGCAGAAAATCACTGATTAATCTCTGAATTGACTTCGCAACCCTTTCTGAACGCTTATACGGTAACATGATTTTCCTTTGTGCTCAGCCTTAATCTTCTATTACCAACTTCTTTTTTACCTTTTCACTGGTATAACACTCTATTTCATCATCCGGCTTTACATTGGTCATATTTTCAAAACTTATCCCGCATTCAAGGCCCTTGGCTACTTCCTTGACATCATCCTTGAACCTTCTCAGTGAATGAATCCTTCCCTCCTGAACAACCACGTTCTCCCTTAAAATCCGGACCTTTGCGTTGTTTATGGCCTTACCTTCAAATACATGGCAGCCAACGATAATCCTGGTCTTTGTTGTCCTGAACACTTCCTTGACCTTGCACCTGGCAAGGAACACTTCCCTGACCTCCGGGTCAAGCATTCCCTCCATGGCTTTCCTGATTTCATCAATAACTTCATAAATAATGCTATATGAACGGATTTCAACCCCGAGTTTTTCCGCAAGGAACTGGGTGCCTAACGCAGGCCGCACGTGCATACCTATTATAAGCGCATTTGAAGCCGCCGCAAGATTTACATCATTTTCATTAATCGCCCCTATATCTTTCCTGATTATTTTTAATCTTATTTCCTTTGCGTTCAGCCTTTCCAGGGAATCACACAGCGCTTCCGCCGAGCCTCTCACATCGGACTTGACAACAATGTTGAACTGTTTTATTTTACCTTCTTCAATCTGGCTGTGCAGGTCTTCCAGTGTTACAGTCCTCTTTCCAACTATCTCATCCGTCCTCCGGTGAGCCTCTCTTGTCTTTTGAATATTCTTCGCTGCCTGGATATCATCAACCACAAAAAACTTATCCCCCACCCTCGGGCAGTCTTCAAAACCCAGTACTTCAGCCACCATGGACGGACTAAGTTTATTAACATTTTTTCCATGATCATCATGCAGCGCGCGGACCTTCCCTGAAGTGAAACCACACACGAATGGGTCCCTGAGGTTAAGCGTCCCCGACTGGATTAAAACCGTGGCGACATTCCCTCTCTGTTTGCTTGTTTCCGCTTCCACAATAATACCTGACGCTTTCTTATCCGGATTCGCTTTTATTTCCATCATTTCAGCTTGAAGAAGTATCATTTCCAGTAACTGGCCTATACCCGTGTTCTGTTTTGCTGAAACCTCCACCATGATGGTTTTACCGCCCCAGTCCTCGGCGACAAGCCCTTTTGCCGACAACCCCTGCTTGACTTTTTCAACGTTAATATTGGGCAGGTCCATTTTATTTATGGCTACTATAATCGGCGCTCCCGCAATCCTGGCATGGTCTATTGCCTCTTCCGTCTGGGGCATCACTCCGTCATCTGCCGCAACAACAAGAACGACTATATCAGTAACCTTTGCTCCCCTTGCCCTCATGGCGGTAAATGCCGCATGGCCCGGAGTGTCAAGAAATGTTATTACACCCTTTTTAAGCTTCACCCGGTAAGCGCCTATATGCTGTGTAATCCCGCCTGCTTCCCCGTCAATAATATTACTCTTCCTGATGACATCAAGCACTGAAGTCTTCCCGTGGTCAACATGCCCCATGATGGTTACTACGGGCGCCCGCGGCTTTAATGCCGACTTATCTTCCTCCTCCTGCTCTATTATATCAACATCCCCGCTGTACAGGGCTACATGTTCCACATCAAACCCAAAGGCATCCGCAGCCATTTCAGCCACATTCCTGTCAAGCCGCTGGTTAATAGTAACCAGGATATTCCGGGTCATTAGTTCCTTTATAACCTCGCCCACTTTAACTTTCATCTTTTGCGCAAGCTGGCCGGTTGTCAATGCATCCGTTATCTTTAAAGCAGTCCTTAATGATTTTACGGGAACAACGGGTTCTTCCTTTTTCTCGGGTTTTTCCGGCGGGATGGCTTCGGCTTTCTTCATTTTTTCAGGAAGGATGGCCTCAACCTCTTTTGGTTTTTCCGGCTTAACAGGCTTAACCGGCATGGGCCTGGAAACCGGTTTTTTCTTTGCTTTAACTATTTTGGCGTGAACTTCAGTTTTTTTCTTTGGCTTCCGGACTGCTTTTTTCCTGGTTTTTTGTTTATCACTTACATCTTTTTTCTTTGTTTCCGTCTCTTTTTTAGATATTTTTTTCTCTTTTGCCGCTTTTTTCTTTACAACCTTCTTCTTTTTCCCGGACTTTGACTCATGTTCCTTCTTTTCCTTTTCTGCCTTAACTGTTTTCTTCTTTACGGTAACCGTTTTCCCCGCCTTCTTTGCAGTACCTGCAGCCTTCCCTGGTTTTGCTGATGATTTAAACAGTGATGACAGGTACTTGACTTCCTTTGCCGCAAGCTTATCACCTGTTTTTTTTGCATCACTGCCGAGTTCCTTTAAATTCATCAACAAATCTTTGCTCTTAACGCCCAGTTTTTCTGCAAGTTCCTTTACTACCATATTTATATTACTTCCTTTCA
>JAUXBS010000274.1 GCA_030619245.1 Clostridia bacterium
ATGGGAGGGCGATAGGGACATACCATTGACGAAAAATCACATACAATGGCAGGGGGTCCTGGCTGATTCAGTAAGGCAGTTCATTATAAGGGACAGGTTTGATAATATACTGAACAGCAGTTCAAGCTTTAACGGTAGTATAGCCGTGTCAATACCTTACTGGGATGACGGCAATGACGATGTAATTGACGGTACCAACATTAACGTGAATTCAATAGGAGTTTACCGGCTGGACACGGTGGGGTATGAGGCTTACTCCTGGAACGAGGTAGAGGGCGATGACCCTGTTATCAACAGGACAAACAAGACCGTTAATTTTGTGGTGGAACACTTATCTATATACGGATTGAAATCCATTGATCCTATTCGAGGTATAGAGTACGCGAATAATTATCCCAATCCTTTCAACCCGGAAAGGGATGGGAGGACGTATTTCATGTTCTACCTTGACTCTATAGAAGAAGTCATCACGATAAATATACACACGGTATCAGGCAGGCTGATAAAGTCAATCAAAACCGAGAAATCAACGGGTTTCGGGGAAAATCAGGAATTATCCTGGGACGGCACGGACGAGGACGACAATATAGTCTCAAGCGGCGTATACTACTACAAGATAATAGGCGGCAGGAATAGTGATGGCGTGCAGAAAACCGGTAAGTTGGTGGTTATAAGATGAGTTAATGGGGACAGGCCCCATTAATGTTACCTTCCCATTTCCAAAATATATACAACCTTTCTCTTTGCATTTCTTGACAATATCGCGGGATTTTGGTAAAATTCAAATATAGAGAGACAGTAAACTCCGGTACAGGAAAAAAGAGTGCCGGGGATATTTATTTAAGGTGGGATTAATTGAAAAAAACAGCTATATTAGCAATATTAAGTTTAATTTTTGTTATTCTCCCGGGTAATTATTCATATGCCCTGTCTGAAGTTAATAAAGAAACAGAAGGCAGGATTGAAGAAATCAGGGCGGATGCAATAATTATTGATATTGGCGGGAAAGACGGGATTAAAGAGAAATGTAGAATTAAGTTTATGAAATCAGAGCAGATTACAAGTCCGATTAGCGGGGAACCCGTTGAAAAATGGAAAGATATTGGTGAAGGGATTATTGAATATGTTGAAGATGAGAAAAGCCTGATAAGGAACTATATAGTTGAGCCGGGGGAAAGTTTACAGGTTGGATATAAGGTAAGAAAAGGCCCGGCGGAGATATCATACAATAAATGGGAATCAAAGTATAAGATAAAGGCTTCGGTTCAGGGAATATCAGTAGCAAGCGTTTTGGTAGGGGGAACCGGGATAATACTCGGGGATATGATTGGTACGGAGATAACCGGATTCAGTTGGATTTTTACACTTACAAGCGGGGCTAATTACATATATAACACGATAACAATGGTACCCCTGAAACAAAAGGGAAAGAAAAAAGGATACGTAAAGTACTATAAACATAGAATAAACAGCAGTGATTGTAAAGAATAATAGAAAACAGAACAGTTGCTATTTTAACATTATGGCCGCATTAACTCAACTCAGGAAGAAATTAAAAAACCTATCCAATCCCTCACAGGCAAAGATCCTTCAGCGGTTTTTCAAGACAGGAAAAGGGGAATACGGGGAAGGGGATGTTTTCCTTGGAATAAAAGTACCCGTTTTGCGGAAGGTTGCCGGGCAGTACAAAGGCCTCTCAATAAAGGATACCGAAAAACTCCTTAACAGCAGGATTCATGAACACAGGATGGTTTCCCTGTTTATTCTTGTCAGAAAATACAACAAAGAAGAAAACAAAAAGGAAATATTCAATCTTTACCTCAGGAATACCGGGAATATCAACAACTGGGACCTGGTTGACCTTTCAGCCCCGAATATTACAGGTGATTATTTACTGGATAAACCGGGAACCATTCTTTATAAACTGGCAAAATCAAAGAAACTGTGGGAGAAGAGGATAGCCATACTGTCAACCTTTACCTTCATAAGAAATGGCCGGTATGAAGACACATTGAAAATATCTGAAATTCTCCTTGATG
>JAUXBS010000173.1 GCA_030619245.1 Clostridia bacterium
AAGTACCTTGATACAACGGATGAGAAGGAACTTGGCTCACGCTGTATGGAGGGTATAGACGAGAATTTTATCAGGAAGGTGAAACCGGGAGATATCATCGTGGCAGGGAAGAACTTCGGCTGCGGTTCATCAAGGGAGCACGCGCCGATAGCCATCAAGGCGGCGGGAATCAAATGCGTTATAGCGGAATCCTTTGCAAGGATATTCTACCGCAACGCGATAAACATAGGGCTGTCAATAGTGGAGAGCAGTGATGCCCCGAAAAAAATAAAGAACGGTGATATCCTGAGCATAGATTTAAATAAGGGAATAGTTGAGGATATGACAAACAGGAAGAAATTTACAATAAAACCATTCCCGCCCTTCATTCAGGATATTATAGCCGCGGGCGGCCTTATGAAGCAGGTAAAGAAGGAAGTTAAGGGATAATATAACAGAAAAGGAGAAAGAAAGAAGATGGGTAAGACTTACAAAATAGGAGTTCTGCCCGGTGACGGGGTTGGCCCCGAAATCATCAGGGAAGGAATGAAGGTAGTGGCTGCGGTGTCAAAGAAGGCAGGGTTCAAGTACGAGACGGTTGAGTACGACTTCGGGGGGGACAGGTACCTGAAGACAGGAGAAATACTCCCTGATTCAGCGATTGAGGAAATGAAAAAACTTGATACAATATACCTTGGTTCGGTCGGACATCCGGATGTGAAGACCGGCGTGCTTGAGAAGGGCCTGCTCCTGAAGTTAAGGTTTGCGCTGGACCAGTACATTAATTTAAGGCCCGTTATTCTTTACCCGGGAGTCCCCACTCCAATCAAGGACAAGGGGCCCGAGGACATAGATTTCGTGGTCGTCCGTGAGAATACGGAAGGCTTGTACCTCGGAGTGGGTGGAATCCTTAAGAAGGATACCCCCGATGAGGTGGCAGTGCAGGAGATGGTGAATACCCGCAAGGGGGTTGAGCGCTGTATACGTTATGCGTTCGAGTTAACCGGGAAAAGAAAAAAGAAGATGAAATTAACTCTCTGCGATAAGGCGAACGTATTGACTTACGCCCATGACCTGTGGCAAAGGGCGTTTTATCAGATAGCGAAGGATTACCCGGGCATAGAGGCGGACCATGCCTTCGTTGACGCAACGTGCATGTGGATGGTCAAGAACCCTGAGTGGTTTGATGTTATCGTAACGTGCAACATGTTCGGTGATATAATAACAGACCTCGGCGCGATGGTACAGGGGGGTATGGGCGTTGCCGCCGGAGGAAACATCAATCCTGAGGGCGTTAGCATGTTTGAGCCCATTCACGGGAGCGCGCCCAAGTACACGGGTAAGAACGTGATTAATCCCATCGCCACTATTGCCGCGGGAGGTATGATGCTGGATACCCTGGGTGAGAAGAAGGCGGCGGAAATGATTGATAAGGCGATAAGGGAGGCATTGACGTGCGGGAAGATAAAGAGCCTGGCCGCGGGGAAGATGGGTTTATCAACGTCTGAAGTAGGGGATTTGGTAGTAAGTCTTATTTAAGTTCAAATTTAAATGAAGGGATGGATGGTATGAGTTCATATAATATCGGTGTTGTAGGGGCTACGGGGCTTGTCGGCAGGGAAATGCTCAACATGCTTGATAAGAGGGATTTCCCCGTAAAGAATTTAAGGCTGCTTGCTTCTCACCGTTCGGTGGGAAAAAAGCTTAAATTCAAGGGAAGGGAAATTGAGGTTGAGGAGCTTACAAAAGATTCCTTTTCAAAAGGTGATAAGCTTGACGTTGCCCTGTTCTCCGCGGGCGGCGGCACTTCAAAGGAGTTTGCGCCTTACGCTGCCAGGGAGGGAGTGTTCGTTATTGACAATTCCAGCGCCTGGAGGATGGATGATAATTGTCCTCTTATAGTGCCTGAAGTGAACGAGATTGCTCTGAAAAAGGAGAAGAAAATAATAGCGAATCCCAATTGTTCAACGATACAAATGGTGGTTGTTCTTGCGCCGCTGCACAGGGCGGCTAAGATAAAAAGGGTTGTTGTTTCAACGTACCAGGCTGTTTCGGGAGCCGGCATAAAGGCAGTAGAAGAACTTGAAGAACAGGTGAAGGCGCTTTCCGAAGGCAGGAAACCCAGGCCGATGGTCTTCCCTCATCAGATTGCGTATAACTGCCTGCCCCAGATAGATGTCTTCCTTGATAATGGATATACAAAGGAAGAGATGAAGATGGTTAATGAAACAAAGAAAATAATGGGTGATGATTCCATACAGGTCACCGCAACGTGTGTGCGGGTTCCTGTTGTCAGGGCGCATTCCGAGGCGGTTAATATAGAAACGGAAAAGAAACTTACGGCAGAAGAGGCAATAAGCATACTTGAGAAGGCGCCGGGAATTACGGTGGTTGACGATATCAGCAAGCTGAAGTATCCGCTTGCTGTTAATGCGGCATATAAGGAAGAAACTTTTGTGGGGCGACTGAGAGAGGACGAGTCCATAGAGAACGGTTTGAACATGTGGGTTGTGAGTGATAACCTGCTTAAGGGCGCTGCCCTTAATGCGGTGCAGATAGCGGAATCGCTGGTTAAAAATGAGTATATATGACAAACTGACTGTGGGTAAATACGTCAGTAATGATTCTATAATTAACCGACTGGACCCAAGAACCAAGATTATTGGTGTTTTCATGCTGTCCCTGGCGGTTTTTTCCCTTAGAAACCTGTACGCGTTCCTGGTTTTTGCGGTTTTCCTGGCGGTTCTGGTTTTTCTTGCGAGATTGCCCTTAAAGTTCTTTCTTAACGGGCTTGCGCCGGTATCCTGGATTATCGGGATAACTTTTATTTTGCACCTGTTGTTTACTGAAGGGGAAGTAGTATTCTCGCTGGGTTTTCTGAAAGTAACGGGTGAAGGCCTGTACCTTGCCCTGTTTATAACATTAAGGCTGGTTCTTCTGATACTTGCTGCGTCGCTTTTAACTTTAACCACTTCGCCGGGGAAGCTTTCAATGGGGCTTGAGTATTTGTTTTGCCCGCTTAAACTGGTGGGGCTCCAGCCTGCAAAACTTGCCTTTATGATGAGTCTTGCAGTGCGTTTTGTGCCCGTGCTGTTCCTGGAGGCAGACCGTATAATCAAGGCTCAAAAGGCGAGGGGGGCGGGTTTTTCCGGGGGTTCCATTCCCGGGCGGGTGAAGAGTTTCGTGTCGGTGCTGATTCCGCTTCTCGCAGGCGCATTCAGGCGGGCGGGTGAGATTGATGAAGCAATGAAATCCCGCGGTTATGACCCTGACAGTCCCAGGACGAGCCTGTATTCTATAAAGTGGTCGTTTGTTGACCTGGCAGCAATAGTCATTACCGGCGGGGTAGCAGGCTTGATTGTTCTAGTGTAAAAGTCATGGTAAAAAAAGGTATATTCATAACTGTTGACGGTCCTGACGGGTGCGGGAAGAGCACCAATGCCGGGAAACTCTGCGGTTACCTGAAGAGTAAGGGTTACAGTGTACTGCATACACATGAGCCGGGCGGTACCGTTACGGCTGAGAAAATAAGAGGTATATTACTTGACCCGGGGAACCGGATTTCACCTGTTACAGAATTGTTTCTGTACGAGGCAAGCAGGTCACAGCATGTTAAGGAGGTGATTCTTCCGGCGCTTTTAAACGGCACAACAGTGGTTTGCGAGCGTTTTTATGATGCTACCACTGCGTACCAGGGATATGGAAGGGGCCTTAATATAAAAATGATAAAGAGGTTAAACGAGGTTGCGGTTAATGGCATTATTCCCGATATTACCATAATACTTGATATTGACGCGAAGAA
>JAUXBS010000020.1 GCA_030619245.1 Clostridia bacterium
CAGGGTGTAATTCTATTTCCCTTTCATACGCCTTTAAGGCTTTTTCCTTCTGCCCCAGCCTGGCATAAGCAATACCAAGGTTGTAATGAAGCTCCCTGTGCTCCGGTTTGAGCTCCCCTGCCTTCTCAAGTTCGCCTGCCATGGCTTCCCAGTCACTGCCGCTGTAACACATTGCCAGGTTAAAGCGCGCGTCAAAGTAACGGGGATTTATTTCCGCCGCCTTCCTGAACATACCGACTGCCTTCTCCTTCAGGCCCATTTTATTGTAAACAGTACCCAGGTTATTATACGCTTCTACATAATCCGGTTTCTTCCTGATTGCAGTCCTGTAATTCTTCATTGCATCATCAGTCCGGCCCATCATGTTATATAATGATGCCAGGTTGAAGTACCCGGAGGCATAATTACGCTTCAAACTTATTGCCTTCCTGTACTTCGAAATAGCAGGGCCGTAATAACCCCTGCGCAGAAGCAGGTTCCCGTAATTACTATAACCCTCAACATAGTCCTTCTTTATACTGATTGCCTCTTCAAAAGCCGCGGTTGATTCATCCCACCGGGATTCCTTCTGGTAAAGCACACCCAGGTTGTTGTAAACCTCATAAAGCCCGGGGTATATTTCCAGGGCTCTTTTATATACATATTCGGCAGCGCCATCCAGGCCAAGTTTTTCAAGAAAATTATTTGCCGCATTCTGCCTGGAATACGCCTTCCTGAAAGCCCACTGGCCCTTGCCGTTACTTATCATCTCCAGCCTCAGATCGACCGCCCGGTAATCCTTGAAATCAATCCGGTTATCCCTTATCAAAGCCGTGTTCCTGCCTGTCCGTTTCACGAACACGGATGCAATACTGTCAAAATACACAAGCGCCCAGTCACCGGACTTGTATATCTCCGGGATGAACCTCCGGGACTCTGACGAACCATGGGTGAACAGGGCATAATCCAGCTCATATTTCCCGGATATCTCGTCCCACGATGAGGACCGGTTTATCATCCTCCAGTAATCAATCAGGAAGTCATCGCCGAAAACTTCCCACCTTCCGTCAATAAACACCTTTCTTTCCGGCCAGCACTTCCAGATGAAATACCCCCCGATACTGCCGTTATTGAACAGGTTCCCTTTAATGTTGTTATCCTTTATAAAATCTATCGCCTTTGACGGGTAGCCTGTTTCAGAAACGCCCGCGCCGAACCACATCAAACTCCTCCTCTTAAGGTAGTAACTGCCGGTAACTATACCCACCAGGCCCGCAACCAGAATTACAACCATAACAAGCTGGAGTATGTTCTTTAAAACAGGCATTACTTTCCTGACAAAATCGTAAAAGCCCTTCTTCTTCAGGAATTCCCGGGCCACTGTTGGAGACACATCAAGATTACTTATTACCACAGGCATCGATACAAAGCCAAACAGGGGCATGTTCCTCCTGGCAAGCAGTGATACGTAAAGCACGCCTGCAAGAATAATCACATTGCTTATGTTTAACTTCTTCACATTTATAAGGACGCTTGCAAGGGAAAACAGGATTAGAAGTTTATACAGGACGACTGCCACCTCATCCCCCGCGCTGTACAGGGAGGGCTTCAGTTCAGCCACGAGCTGCATCCACTCGCTTGCGCCCCTGCCAATCTCGGTAAATATCAGGAACGGATACATGGCGCCTTTTAACCCCTGGGGATTGATGAAACATACCGCAACCATGGCAATGCCTGTAATAAGCAGCCTGGTATACTTCTTATCCCTTATCACATGCTCAGACCACATAAAGGGGGCCTTTAACTTCCAGCAGAGCAGTTCCCCGGCGAGGTATGAAAATACCATTATTATGCCTATAACATGAAGGCCGTGTATGTTGGACCATATTAAATGAGTAACAGGCAGGAGCCATAAAAGGTTCTTGCCTTTGTACTTATAGTAATGGAGTATGTACATGTAGAGCGCCATGAACAGGAAGGTAAACATCTCCGGCCTTACCAGCAGCCTTTCATTTGACATTAACACCACCATAAACAGCAGGAACAATGAAACCAGGAACCTCCTGCTGTTGTAACCCGTCCTGAAAAGAAACGCGAACGCTCCCGTAAAAACCAGCGCCCGCAGCAGAGAAAGGCCGTTAATCCCGAATAACTTATAAAATATATACAGAAGCAGTTGGAAGAACCAGTGGGAATCAACCCAGGTATTCCCTGCCGCAGTATAGGAAAACATGTCCTGTTTTGGAACGGAATGGTTATCAAGAATCCACTCGCCCGTCTTCAGGTGGAACCACACGTCGCCGCAAGTTACCGGCCTGATAAGAAAAACGAGCAGCAGCAGAAAAGAAAGTATTAGAGGGATGTTTCTTGCGGTTTTATTCATCTTGTTTCAATTTTAGTTTCTTTATCTCTCTGACAACGGCAGCCCTGTCAGGAGCGGCAGGGCAAACCTCCAGGTACTTCTCCCAGTAGTATATGGTTTTGTCATTCTCCCCTGAACTATGGTACAGTATGCCCGCGTTCTTGTTCGCGGATACATGCCCGGGATTGATTTCAAGCTCTTTTATATATTCACCTACTGCCTTTTTATTCATACCCTTGCTGGCATAAGCAACCCCGAGGTTATAGTGCGCCTCATTGAACTCACTATCCAGCTCCACCACCTTCTCCAGTCCCTCAATCATCATGTCAACCCGGCTGGTATTATACATTATAGCCAGGTTATAATACGCGTCCGCGTATTCAGGGTCCCTCTTCACAGCAGCCTTAAATGTTTCTATTGCCTTTTCAATCATCCCCCTGTCCCTGTATATTACCGCCAGGTTATTATATGCCTCGGCATGGTAAGGGTCCTCCTTCACAACCTTCCCGTACGCCTCTATTGCCTCGTCCTCCCTGCCGAGGTCCCCGTAGGTCACCCCCAGGTTAAACCTTGCATCCACGTATGAATCCTTTATGGAAAGGGCTTTCTCATAGTTTGCCAGGGCTGCATCATATTTTTCCAGCCTCTTGTACGCATTGCCCATATTGGCATAAGCTTCATAGTAATTACCGTTCAGCCTTATCGCGGTTTCATATTCCTTTATTGCAGCATCGTACTTCTCCACCTTCTGGTAGGTGTTACCAAGATTGTTATAAGTGATGTTGAAATTTGGATTTATCTCAAGGGACTTCAGGTAGTATTCAATTGCCTTCTCATACTCCTCCTCATCGGAATAATGGACCCCCAGGCTGGTAAGCGCCTTATAACTCTTGCTAAAACCGTCAAGCGTCTTTGACCACAGCGTGAAGTTGCTGCGCCAGTCAGCGTTACGGGATACCGTTGCCGTTGAATAAAGGATTATTATTACGGCAATAAGAGCGTACACGATTTTATCTGATTTTACGCGCTTGATGGATTTCGAGGTAACCACTGCCGCAATAATACAGAAACCCACCGAAGGCATGTACAGGAACCTTTCCGCTATCAATGCCTGCAGCGGCACGATATTCGATACCGGCAGCAATGCAATGATAAACCAGAAAATCCCGAAGGTCGCCAGTTTGGAGTACTTATATACCCTGAAGGCGCAGAACAGCAGCCCCGCTATGAACAGTATTGAAAATATAACAAACGGCTCAAACAGTGTTTTGGAAACAGGTATGCTGTAATCCACACAAAGGTTTACCGGCAGAAACATCAACCTTGTATAATAAACGAAAACCTTTGACATGGTAAGCATAGTGGGGACTATACCGCCTCCCCAGTATGACTGCTGGCTTACCCTGCCGATGGCGAAGTAACGCAGGGCCAGGTACAACACACTAAGAATGAAGTAGGGGACGTATTCTTTCAGCAGGCTGAAATCCCATTTCTTCCTGTATATTATTTTTGACCAGTTCCCGGGGAACATCAGGTAGTCATAGGCAATGAGTATCAGAGGGAAACATATTGCCATCTCCTTTGTAAGCAGGGCAACAGCATAAACAATAATGGATAACCTGTAATACTTATCCCTCTTTTTATTCACCCTGTCCCTGAACTTAGTGTAATAATAAAATGACAGCATGCACAGGAACAGGCACATCGTGTTCCCCCTGCCGGCAATCCAGGAAACCGCTTCCGTCTGCACGGGATGCACGACAAATATCAGCCCCCCTACCAGCGCCGGCAGTTCCTTTTTTATCAATACAACCAGCACAAGGTACACCATAATACCGCCAAGCACATGGAACAGAGTATTTAATATATGATAACCCGCGGGATTAAGCTTCCATAACTTGTAGTCCAGCGCAAAAGTCAGGGTGACGATGGGCCTGTATATGGAAAACTCCCCCTTTGCAGAGAAGTACTGCGCGGAAACAAAATACCCGGGAATGTTTTTAAGGCTCCTTATAGACTTGTTTTCAACTATGAATGCATCGTCATCGTAAACAAACCCATTCCAGAAGGTATTGGCAAATACGGCAATGCCAAGCGCTATTATCAGGATTACAGCCTTATTGTTTTTGATTAAATCCACTGCCCTCATTTAATTCCCTCATACAGCAGGTCGGATATGCCCGCAAACTGGCTGATGGACAGTGTCTCAGGACGGCAGTCCGGGTCAACGCCTGCCCTGCCCATAGCCCTTAGTATAACATCCTTTTCAATCTCAAGCACATTGCTTATGGAATTATAAAACTTCTTTCTCCTCTGGGTAAAAGCCGCCCTTGCCACCTTGAAGAACAGCTCCTCATTTACAGGTTTTACCACCGGCTCTTTCCGCACGCTTAACCTGATGACAGCAGAATCCACTTTAGGCCTGGGGCGGAAGACCTTCCTTGAAACCTTGAAGAGGTACTTAACATCACAACGGTACTGGACCGACACCGATAACATCCCGTATTCCTTCCCCCCGGGATTCGCCCTCATCCTGTCCGCAACCTCCTTCTGTACCATAAATACGCATTCCACCGGCCTGAACCCGGCCGGGACTGATATTACCTTCATTATAACGGGAGTCGTTATATTGTAAGGCAGGTTGCTAATGAACTTGAGCCCGGACGATTTCCCGGAAACATGTTTTAAAAGGCCCGGTAGATCGATTTTCAGGAAATCTTTATTTATGACTTCCAGGTTATCAAGCGATTTAAACCTCTCTGTCAACCCTTCCGTTAAAACCCTGTCAATCTCAACCGCTATAACCCTGCTGGCCTTATCAGAAATCCTGCCTGTTAAAATGCCCCTGCCCGGGCCTATTTCAACAACAGTATCATCCGGCCCTATGCCGGCTTCTCTTACTATCTTCCCGGCAATATTATGGTCAACCAGAAAATTCTGTCCCCATCGCCTTTTCATGTTTTACCGCAAATTTTATTGCCTCCGCCATGCTCCTTGAATCAGCCCTGTTCCTGCCGGCAATATCAAAAGCCGTGCCGTGGCATGGGGAAGTCCTTATGAACGGAAGCCCCAGTGTAACGTTTATGCCCCTGTTGAATGCAATGAGCTTAACGGGTATCAGCGCCTGGTCATGGTACATTGCCACAACAATATCATATCTTGAACCCGCGGTATCGTACATCGCCCTGTCGGCAGGCAGGGGGCCTTTAACATCCACCCCTTCCCTTCCCGCCCTTTCAACCGCAGGCAGGATAATATCCTTCTCTTCACTGCCAATCAATCCATTCTCACCCGCATGGGGGTTCAATGCCGCAACCGCAATTCTTGGGGCTGCCACGCCAAACCCCTTAAGTGACCTGTCTGCAAGCATTATTGCCCTGAATACTTTTTCCTCAGTCAGGGTTGCCGGCACTTCACCGATCGGGACATGCCTCGTTACAAGAACTGTCCTCAGGCTGCCGCCGGCAATCATCATGGCATAATCATCGACTCCCGCAAGTTCAGCAATAAACTCGGTATGGCCCCCACAATCATAACCCGCCATACAAATTGATTCCTTGCACCAGGGCGCCGTTACTACAGCTTTTACCTTTTCCTGCAATACCAGCTCAACAGCCCTTTTAACGTATCCCGCGGCTGCCCTGCCGCATGATTCCTGCGCCCTGCCATATTCAATACCCTCCAACCCCGCGCTCCCGGGGTCCAGGACATCAATGACTCCTGCTGCATCCTTCGCCTTTTCTAAATCATCAATACTTCTTACCGTAACGGATGGAACCCCCAGCCCGCAGGTATCCAGGCTGCTGCATTGTTTCTCTATTATACCCGCATTGCCAATGACTACCGCCCGGCAAAGATCACGCACCTCACCCGTCAAAAGAGCCTTCACGGTAACTTCGGGCCCTATGCCCGCGGCATCACCCATCGTAATGGCAATCAAAGGTTTCATGCATAACTCCATAAACTAAAAACGCCCGTTTCCGGGCGTATATAAAGAACCTTTCTCAATCCTTAATCCGGTTCTATAATTCAAGAATAAACAAAACATACCAATAGTACCCGGCCTCATAAATTCCCAATACTTCTGACAGGGGATTCTGCCCTCCGGGAATTTATCTATTCAATTTCGTTTCTTATAATAGTTGACCTTTCCTTCAGTTCATTAAGCCACTTCTCTTTGTGCTGCTCCGCCTTTTGCCTGTATATCTGCTGGCCAAGCATCCCAAATATTTCCTCTTTGTTCTCCTCGTAATATTCTTCGATTTCCTTTTTCGTCGGCTGTACAACATCTTTCATGACCACCGCTTCAAACAGTTTATTCGCAATCAACTGTTTCTTAACCTCATTCTCAAGCTCCTTAAGAGTTATCCCCTTATCTTCTATTGCCTTGATAAACTCAATTTCAGATGGATATGCTGACTTTAAATTATCAATCCCGTCATCGATTTCCTTTTCGGTAACATGTATCTTTTCATTATTAGCTTCCTGGAGAATAAGTTTTTCACTAATCATTTCATTAAGGATATGCTCTTTTAATTCATATATTTTAGGATCATCCTTTTTCATTCCGAGCTCACTGATATATTTTTCAACTTTCTCATCAAGAGCGCTTTTTAGAATAATTTCACCGTTAACAGTTGCCACGGTCCTGTTAAGAATCTTTGCAATCAAACCACTGCTTGCCGCGATAACAAACGTCAGCGCAAAAACAACCGCTACGGAAAAAACAATTAACTTATCCCTGTTTTTCATTTTATCTCTCCTTTTTTTTCTTGCCCCCCGGTGCCCCGCGGAACGGGTTACTTCCCGTTCTTTACGGGTGCTTCCTCCTCACTCATCCCTGGACCAAAAGTAGAAACGTCCCCGAGTAATTCTTCATTAATGTCAACCTTCATTTCACGTTTATACTGCTCCATCAGTTCATTGTACTTATTTCTCTGTATTAACTTGCTTATATCATCCTTTGCGTCACTGACGGTCTTCTCTTCCATCTTCTTCCTGCCTGTAAGCTTGACTATGTGGTAACCGAACTGTGTCTTTATGATATCGGTTATATCTCCTACATTACTTAAATTAAAAATCGCCCGTTCAAAATCGGGAACCATGTCACCCTTGCTGAAATAACTAAGGTCTCCTCCCCTGGCGGCTGTCATCGAATCTATAGAGTATTGCTTGGCAAGGTCCTCAAACTTCTCCCCGTCCTTCAACTTCTTCATAACAATCTCGGCATCTTCCCTGCCTGTCAGGAGTATATGACTTGCTCTTACTTTCTCAGAATTAAGGAATTCATCTTTCTGGTTTTCGTAATAATCATTAATTTCATTTTCAGTAACCGCAATGTGCTTCCGCCTTAACTCCTCCATCATTAAACCCATAAGCACCTGGTCCTTCATTTCCCTGACACGTTCCTTATACTCCTTTTTCTTATGCAGTTCTTCCTTCTTCGCCTGGACAACCAGGATTCTCTCTTCAATCAACCCTTCCAGGTACTGCCTCTTGCCTCCTACAGTTGCCAGGAATCCCTGATAATACGGGTTCTGCGAAACCTTTATGATTTCCTCCTGAAAATCATTGACGGTAATCCCCCCCCCCTTCATCCTTACAATGACCTTCCCTTTCTTGCCACAACCGGCTAAGCAGACAATCATGACAATAACAACCGTTAACACTAAATTCTTCCTTAACATTTCAGCTCCTGTTCGGGTTGGACTTTTATAAGTTAAAGCCAATAAGTAAATTATACCAAATTATACCAACGCTTGCAATATATTTTTTATTTTTTTGATTTTGCTCAGGCTGTCTACTGTTAACTCGCTTATTATTAAACTGAATTCATTGCCCGTTCCAAGTTTTATAAGACAGTTATTCTCACTGTCTATTTTTGAGAATTTTTCAGGTTCCAACTTCCTGTAATTTGAAAAATCAATAATGACAGTATCCTTTTTTTGAACTAAACTCCTTGCTTCCAGCTGTTTAGCCGCCTGCCGCAACTCCATGATTTCAAATAACATATAACACTGGGGGGGTATTTCCCCGTACCTGTCCCTGAGCTCTTCCGCCAGTTCATCAATACCCTCCCTGTCCACGGCAGAAGACAGTCTTCTGTATATATTTATACGCTGCGCTGAAGATGATATGTATGATACGGGGATGAAAGCATCAACCGGCAGGTCTATTTCCACAACAATTTCAACTTCCGGCTCCCGGGCCTCCTTCCCGGTCTTCATTTCCTCTACCGCCAGGCCCAGCAGTTTACAATACAAATCAAACCCTACATCCATTATATGCCCGTGCTGGCGGGGGCCCAGCAGATTACCGGCACCCCGTATCTGCAAGTCCTTTAAGGCTATCTTGAAGCCTGCTCCCAGGTCAGTATACTGGGAAATCGCCATAAGCCTCTTCCTGGACAGGTCCGTCAGGGGTTTGCCCCCCGGGTACAGCAGGTAACAGAATGCCTGGTACTTGCCCCTCCCTATCCTGCCGCGCAGCTGGTGCATCTGCGCCAGTCCAAGCTTCTGGGCATTTGGAATAATTATGGTATTAACATTGGGTATGTCAAGCCCGGATTCAACGATAGTCGTGGACACCAGAATGTCGTACGCTTTATCAACGAACTCTTTCATGACCTTCTCAAGCCGGCGGGGCGGCATCCGGCCGTGCGCGTGGCATATCCTTATATCCGGAAGCATTGATTTCAAGTAGCCGGCAACGCTTTGAATAGTCTCCACCCTGTCATGAATATAAAAGACCTGGCCTCCCCTGTTCACCTCGTTTATGATTGCCACCTTAACGGTTTCATCGTCATACTCCCCGATATAGGTTTCAACAGGAATACGCTCAGGCGGGGGAGTATCAATCACTGAAAGGTCCCTGACCTTGCCCATGGCCATAGAAAGGGTCCGGGGTATCGGCGTTGCAGTCAACGCAAGAATGTCAACGAGTTTTTTTAACTGCTTCAACTTCTCCTTGTGCCTGACACCAAAACGGTGCTCTTCATCAATGATAACAAGCCCCAGGTCGGAAAACCTTATATCCTTCTGCAGGAGCCTGTGAGTCCCTATCACAATATCAACCAATCCGTCTTCCATCTTTTTAATAATGTCCGCCTGCTGGCTCCTGCTCCTGAAGCGGGACATCATCTCAATCTTCACGGGGTAGTCCGCAAACCTTTCAGTAAAGGTATTGTAATGCTGTTCCGCAAGTATGGTTGTAGGAACCAGCACGGCAACCTGCTTCCCGCCAAGCACTGCCCTGAGTGAAGCCCTCATTGCAACTTCAGTCTTGCCGTATCCCACGTCACCGCAGACAATACGGTCCATTGACTTCCTGCCGGTCATATCCCGGTCCACTTCTCTTATCGCCCTTTCCTGAGATGGAGTCAGTTCATAGATAAAAGCATCCATAAATGCCTTCTCATATTCGGGATAAGGGGAAAACGCATGCCCCTGCAGCGCCTGCCTGGCAGCATAAACGTCCAGCAATTCCTTTGCAATATCCATTACCGATTTCTTGACCCTCTTTTTCACCTGTAACCAGGATGTGCTGTCCAGGGAACTCAGCCCGGGTTCACGCCCTTCCGCGCCAATGAACTTCTGCACCAGCTTGAAATCCTCAATCGGAACGTAAAGCTTGTCCCCGCGGGCATACTCCAGGATTATGTAATCAGCAACCCTGTCCTCTATCCTCAGCTGCTTTAATCCACGGTAGATGCCTATCCCATAACGCTCATGCACCATGAAATCATTGATATTCAGTTCGGACAGTTCAGTAAAGTCCGCAGTTGAATGCGCAAACCCGCGCAGGTGGTGTTTCATCCTGTAACGGTTGAATATTTCCGAGTCAGTTACCACAACCAGTTTCTTGTCAGGAAAAACGAACCCTGTATTCAACGCCCCTGTCATAAACTTAACTTCCGGCACCTGTACTTTATTTTCAACGGCAGTTTCATTCAAGAGTTCTATCAACCTGGACTTCTCTCCATTGTTGTTGCAGAAGACATGCACCCGCATCCCCCCGTCCTTCCACTGTACGAGCTGGTCCAGG
>JAUXBS010000235.1 GCA_030619245.1 Clostridia bacterium
CCTGTCTGCGTTTATGAGTGGAGCTGTTTTTGCGGGGCAGTCGCCGAGGACTGTCTGAGCCATCTTGAGATGGCGAGTTCCGCAGGCGCCGTAAAAACCGCTCTCGAATGCAGGCCTTGGGCAGGGGAATACATCCTTCAGGTTCCTGAACAATTTGAACTGATTTTACTGATACCATTATATCGTCGCTAAACAACCTCTATTTACCCACAGATTCTGGTGAAGAGCCAATAAATTAAAGTCCTTACGACGTACGCAGAACGTGACGACCTTTAAGGTCTAATCCTGTAAGGGCACGACGCGGGACTGCCTTTACGGGGTCGTGTTCTGTCCAGTTGATTAGGACAAAATACGTGCCGCCGAATATGAGGATGAAGAAGATTATTGAGTCCATTTTATTTTCCTCATTATTATCCCTGATATTACTTTTTAATCAACTAAATCTTTTCTGAATATCCCCTTGTTTGTTTCACTTGGAATATAACCTATTTTTTTTATTTCCTTTGCTATTTTATTTTGCATATCATTATCCAAATCCAAGCTTAAACTACCATAAGTGGAAACAGAAAAATACTTTGGCCTATCATATTTATACCGACATCCTCCATTTAACCCCCAAAAAAGAGATTTTTTCATGCCACATTACCTCCTTTGCTCAATTTTACCTCATTTTTCTGAGTTGTCCACATAAATCTCACTAAATTTCTTATTCCTTTATCTCAAAACCCTTCTTTTGCCGATTCCAGCCAGTTTTGCAGATACTTCCCCGTCTATGTTTTGGCTGAATCATGGTTCCATGTTCTTTTTTCAGTTATCCCGGAGCGGGACATAACCGGGCTATGTTCCTCATTATGCTTCGCCATATCCGTTCTTTAATTGATACTTCCGCAAGAAGCATATAGTAATACCGGGCATGCTTTATCAGTCTCCCTCCGGCGCCTTCAATATGCCCCTTGTTCACAAATTCTATGTTAAATTGCCTTTTTTTAAATGCTTTTTATTTCCAAAACAGCACAACCGCGCCGTTCTTACCTTCGGTTCAGATTCCAAGCACTTCATATGGCTGAATAAAATTCACCTTGCCTTTTACCTTAATAGGTTCAAGTTTGTTAACGCTTACCTTGTCCTTCACCTTCTCATAAGTACTGTCTGTAATCAGGACCTGCCCTGGTTTTGCATACCCCTGCAGCCTGCTTGTCAGGTTGACCTCATCTCCTATTGCGGTATAGTCCATACGCTGTAACGAGCCGATATTGCCGACAACGACCTCTCCGGTGTTTATCCCTATGCCAAAACCAACCGGGCTTCTCCCTTCCCTGTCCAGTTCCTTCTGGAGGCCCTTCATTTTCTCCTGCATCTCAAGGGCGGTTCTTATGGCAAGTTCTTCCGGGTGCCTGAGCTCCAGGGGAGCGCCCCATATTGCCATCACACAATCACCTATAAATTTATCCAGGGTTCCTTCATACTTGAACAATATATCAGTAACCATGGTAAATATCTTGTTCAGCATTCCCACAATTTCTTCAGGCTTCATTTCTTCCGACATTGAAGTAAACCCCCTGATATCAGCAAAAAAAATGGTAACCTCCTTCTTTATCCCTCCAAGGCTAATCTTGTTAACATCGCTTAACATCTCATCAACAACCCCGGAACTGACATATTTCTGAAACACGTCCTTTATCCATTTCTTTTCCTTCTTCTCCGTCGCATATTTGTACACTACAATTGAGAGGTACCCAAATATAACTACAGCGACCGGGTATATTATCTTCAAACAAATCCCCCGGAAGGCAAACAGGTAATACGCAATCCCGAAATAAACGGATACCATCAGGGCGCTGAATGCCGCGCCTCCAACGGGCTTCATCTTCGGGGAAACGAGTCCTATTATGATTCCCAGGACAAGAAGGGTCAGCAGGTTGGTGAAGTTACCTGATTCAGTCATGAAATTCTTATTTATAATATTACTCGTCACATTTGCCAGAACACCTACCATGGGATGCAAAGTACAAAACGGGGTTGATCTCATATCAAAGGTTCCGGTGGCAGTCAGGCCGATAAACAGTATTTTGCTTTTTAGTTTTTCAAGCTGTACTATGGGCTCCCTGCCTTTCTTAATGTCACTGTAGGATTTCAGGATTTGAATATACGAATGCCACTTAAACGCTCCAATCCCGCTGTCATAGTTTACAATCATCTGTCCTTTATCATCTATGGGAATTCTTACCGGTCCGATTTTTGATTTCTTTATTTCAATACACTCCCCCGGCCTGACCTCAATATTCTTCCTGTCCACCTCTAAGTAATCACAGGCTATGTCAAAAGCAAAGGAAAAATACAATTTTCCCCTGTATTTAATAACCAGCGGAACCCTTCTTGTAGTACCGTCAATATCAGGATTTACATTAACAAAACCCGTTCCCTGGAGCGCATCGATTATCCGCAGTATCGGGGAAGTCATTGATACAGCGCTGAACAGGTTATCATTTTCGGAAGGTTCATAAGCCA
>JAUXBS010000252.1 GCA_030619245.1 Clostridia bacterium
CTTTCAAGGACATTATTTTTACTTTCCAGTTCACCCCCGAAATCCCTTCTGCATTATCTCCCAGCGCCCCTATAATACCCGCTACGTGGGTCCCGTGATATATCTCCCCCCTGCTAAAATCATCCATGGGGTCATTGTTATTTCCATAGAAATTCCATCCCCTCACGTCATCAATATACCCATTCCCGTCATCATCAATACCATTGCCGGGTATCTCGCCTTCATTAATCCATATATTGCCTTTCAAATCAGGATGATTGTAATCAACCCCTGTATCAATAACCGCGATAATTACTTCACCCGTACCAATATGCTTATCCCAGGCCTCCGGGGCGTCTATGTCCGCATCAAACACCCCTTCGTTTACTCCTGTATTATGCAATCCCCATTGCCTGTCAAACATGGTATCATCCGGGATATTTTCAATCATGCATGTCCTGTCTGGTTCAACTTCCTTTATACAATCCCGCCTTTTAAGCTCCTCTTTCAGAAACTCAAAAGAAATCGGCGAATTCACATAACATTCCCTTATACTTGAAAACTCATTTTCCGTACAATCCTCAATGCCCAGGGGCTCAAGTATCCAGCCTATATCCACCGACTTTCCTGTTTCTTCAACTTCAACAATAATCCTTGAATGGAATCCATGGTCAAATCCATAAGCTCCTGAAACTAAAAAACACTTAACCAGAAGTAATACAATAAAAAACCTGAAATTCATTTTTAATCCTTGCATTTTTGACCTACCCCTTATTTATGGACCAATTTCCGGGGGCCAGGTCATTTTATCTTATCAAATTATATGTTATTTGACAACCTCTATCCTGTCCCGCCCACCGTTATAGACGGTATTCTTAACGTTGGCTGGGCGTCCGCCACCGGCACTCCCTGGCCTTCCTTGCCGCAGGTCCCTATATTGAAACCCAGGTCGCTGCCAACCATGTCAATTGATTTCAATATTTCAGGGCCATTTCCTATCAACGTTGCCCCGCGCACCATACCCCCTATCCCGCCGTCTCTTATTTCATAACTCTCCGAAACATCAAAAACAAAGTTGCCGTTTGCCGTATCAACCTGCCCCCCTCCCATCTTCTTCACGAATAAACCTTTTTTAACAGACCTGACTATTTTCTCAGGGGAATCCTTTCCCGGAAGTATAATGGTATTCGTCATCCTCGGGATGGGCGCATGCAGGTAGGATTCCCTCCTGCCGTTGCCCGTTGATACGGCCTTTTCCTTGACTGCGGTGATATAATCATACATGTAATTCCTGAGAATACCCTTATCCACCAGCAGTGTCCTGCTTGCCGGGCAGCCTTCATCGTCGTATTTAAAAGACCCCCTCTTGCCGGCCAGGGTTGAATCATCAACAACCGAGATTAGCTCTGACGCCACTTTTACCCCGACCTTACCCGCATAAACCGGTGATATGCCTTTCTGCACGGCATCTGCTTCAAGGCTGTGCCCTATGGCTTCGTGTATCATAGTCCCGCCGGCTTCAGAGGAAAGCACCACCAGCATCTCCCCGCTTGGCGCCTTTTTGGCTTTAAGCATCCCTATAGCCCTTTTTGCAGCCTCTTCCGCCAGTACTCCCACGTCGCGCTCATCAAAAAGCTCAAAACCGGCTAGGCCGCCTGCCGATTCATAACCGGTCTGCATAACTCCTCCCCCTGCGGCAACCACGTTTACCAGGAATGTCGTATAAACCTTCCTTTCGCTGGCGCGGGTTCCGTTTGAATTCAATATGATTGTATCCTTAATGGTATCCAGGTATACAACCAGCACCTGTTTTACCCTGTTCCTGTCAACTGCCCTGGCAGCTTCATCCGCCTTCCTGACAAGGCCTATTTTCTTTTCAACGGGAACGCTGTCCGGCATCTTTTTCACGGGGAATAATTCATCAATTTCCAGCTTACCGGGGACAATCTCATTCCTCCCGCAACTCCCCGGGTTTTTCCCTGTTAATGACCCGGCAAGCCCTAACAGGCCCTTAGAACTGACATCATTAGTGCTTCCATAAAAAGTTTCCTCTCCTTTTATTACCCTGATGCCGGCTCCACAATCAAAACCGGATATGATATTCTCTATCTTGTTGTCTTCGCATTTTATGCGTGTTGTCCGGGTGTTTTCAATGTAGATTTCGGAGAAATCCCCTGCCCCGGAAGTTATTTTTATTATTTCTTTTAATATATTATCTTGCATTCTATTTTCCTTTATAAACCGGTAATGTGAATATAAATGCACTGCCCTTTCCTATTTTGCTCTTAACTTCTATCCTCCCCCCGTGAACATCAACTATATCCCTGGCAAATGAAAGCCCGAGC
>JAUXBS010000036.1 GCA_030619245.1 Clostridia bacterium
CTTCGGTTGTATTCTGCACCCAACCGTTTACTCCGTACTTCGAGGCAAGCCTGTGTATGAATGGCCTGAAACCCACTCCCTGAACAATACCATGAAAAATTATCCTAACCCTGGTCTCCACTATCGATATTCTTCCTTTTCTTCTCCTTTTTCTTTTTTCTCTTCCCTTTGAATATAGACTTTTTAATAAGGGTGTTTTCCCACAATCATGATTGTTTAAGACGGTATTGTATAATGGGGTCAGGTCTCTACATTTTACAAAAGCTGAATTGGTCGAGCAATTAATGAGCAGCCATTAATCAAGCGTATTAAATAAAATTGCTTATTGCCATATTTTGTTAAATGTCGAGACCTGACCCCATTATTCTCCTTCTATGCTTTCAACATGCACCTTCATCCCGCTTACTATCTCAAGCCGCATGCCGCCGCAGTCCGGGCATTTCATCACTACTTCATCTCCGCCGGCTGTAACCCTGCCGCAGTCTTTGCACTTTGCTTTCAGGGTTTCTTTGACAACCCGGAGTTCCGCTCCTTCGGCAATTGAACCGGGCAATATATGGTCAACAAAGCTGTGCCTCAGAAAATCCTCTTCCACTCCTGACGCCTCTCCCAGCTTCAACACTATCTTGCTGACCTTTTTTATGCTGTTCTTTTCCGCCTCTTTTTTTACAATCTCAAATAAATCCTGCGCCATGCCAAGTTCATGCATATTTCTTCTCCGCTTCTTTTTTATAAATTAATCTTAATTCTATAATTGAAACTCAAAAATGTAAAGGCCTGACCCTTTTTTGTTAAGGCCTGACCCTTTTTTGTAAAATGTTAAGACCTGACCCCATCAAAAAAGCTTTGTTATTTCATCTATTGCTTTGCTGACCGCAGGGGAAATTGGTTTCCCGAATCCAAGTTCCGCCGGCTGGATTCCTATAAGAAATATGTCTGTATTGATTTCTGATTTTATGAAGTCCATTGTCAACTTTAACGAAGCATTGTGGGTAGAAAGGCTATTATCAATTATATCGTCATAATTAAGGATTTTTATTGTACCCGGAGAAACCTTCATGTCTGCTATGTCCACGAGCAGTACCGTATCCGGCTTTTCATTGATTATCTTCCGGAGATAATTTTCAGGCGTTTCCCCGACGTCCAGCAATTTGTACCTGTCAGGCAGGGATTTCTTTTCGCTTAACCTCTTTATGATTTCAGGGCCCGCGCCGTCATCGCCCTTCATTATATTGCCTATACCGACAATATAAATCTTCCGGTTTAGTTTTGGTCTTATTTTTAATAATTCAGGATTGATAGAATCAAACATGTTATGTTTCCGCAGGAAATCTTATTATCCCCAGATATCTTTAACAACAGTCTTATGCCTGCACTTCGGGCATAAAACCCTGAACATGTTTGCCCTTCCTTCAGGTGAGAGCTTCTCAGCAGGATCTTCTTTTATTAATCCCATTTCTTTCTGGGAAGTTAACATCAATACAGGATTACCCGAGGCAAGCAGCCCGAGTTTTTTTGCCAGAAATACAAGCTGGTCTTTGGGCCCGATAACTTCACCGCATTCCTGGCACAGAATAAGTTCCTTCTCCACTTCTTCAACAGCAAGCTTCCTGTCAAATAATGCCAGCGCGTATTCATGTGTCTGTATTATCCCTTTTTCGGTAGGGCAGTTAGCCACGCACTGCCCGCAGAAAATACAGATATCATAATGAAGCACCAGCTTCCTGGTTGACTTGCCGTTCTTGTTTATCTTTTCAATGACTTCGATTGCATCCGCGGGGCACACCTCCGCGCAGGCGCCGCAGCCTATACATTTATCTTCAACGTATTCGGGCTTGCCGCGGAAGTTTTCCGCAACATACGGCTCGTAAGGGAACTTGCTTGTATAAGGCCCCTTGAGCAACGCCTTGATGGCTTCTCTTAATTCTCTAAGTTTCGGATACCTCATTTAAACCTCAATATTTATTTTTTATCCTTTTCATACATATCACAAACGCTTTTATCCCATAACTTCACACCGTACAGGTGGGCGCCGCGCGCTAAAGCATGGGCGGCAGTCGGTGAAGTCAACAGTATGAATACGGCGCAGATAATGGCTTTTAGCGCTATAGGAGAACAAATTCCCTTAAGAACAACGCAGCCTGCAAGTATGAGGCACGTCCCCATGGTAACACACTTGGTTGCTGCCTGAAGCCGGTTATATATATCAGGCAGTCTTACCAGGCCTATACACCCTGCCAGTTCAAAGAAAATACCTATCGTTATTAATATCAAGCCTATTGTATCACTCATCAAAACCCCTGCCTTCCAAAAACTTAGCCAGCGCAAGCGTTCCTATAAAACTAAGGAGCGCCCAGGCAATTGCTATGTTTATATAGAAATCCTTACCGGTAACTATTGACAGTATCGCGCAGAAACCAACCATGACTATGCCCATGATATCAATTGCAACCGTCCGGTCCGGGGCTGTCGGCCCTGAACTGATACGGTAAATACACAGTGAGCAACATGCCAATAAAGCGCCAAAAAATACCTGGTAAATTAGTGCTGCATTCATTCGAATATCCTCGTAAGAATTTTTTCAAACTTCCGGATGATTATTCTGCTCGCTTCTTCAATATCCTGGCTTTCCACGTTAATCCAGTGAATATATATATAACCATCATCCGTTAAATCCACGGTTAAAGTACCGGGGGTAAGAGTAATTGAATTACACAGGGCAGCCAGTCCGGACTTGCTCTTAATACTGGTTTTCACCTTTACAATACCCGGATTGATGGGCATGCTTGGATGGAATACCCTGTACACCACATCAAAGTTTGCCAGCAGGCACCAGTAAAAAAATACAGGTAAATACACTAAAAACCAGAAGTACCTTCTTATATCAAACAATTTACGGGGTTCTTCAGCGAAAGTCTCGCCAAATATGAGCGCAGTCAGCAGGGCAGCAAACAAACCGACAACAACGCCCTGCAACTCCAGGCAGGTTTCACGCTGATATGTCAAAAGCATCCAGGTTATGAATGAAATTATGAATAAAACCATTTTTCGCATTTAAGACTCCAGAAAATATTATCCTAATACCCTGACCGCATACGCAGTGCCCTTCATAAGCGCATCAACAGCCGGGCCCAGTATGTCGATGTTATCAAACAAACCCGTGTTAAGCAACGGGAGCAGCAACACACACATTACTATACACAACAGGGCAAGCAGCACCATTGACAACCTCATCAATACCGGCACTTCCTCTATATCTTTCCATTTGTCCTTTAGTTTATCAAAAAAGGCATACTTCTGAACTTTAAGGAATGAAGCAAGCGTAAGAATGCTTGCAAATACCGCCAGCGCCGCAAATACAGGGCGCCCTGCCTGTATACAGGCAGCAATAATAATGAGTTTACTCCAGAACCCGTTAAATGGAGGTATGCCTGCAATAGACATTGAAGCCACAAGAGAAGTACCCCCGGTAACAGGCATTTTCTCCTTCATGCCTCCCAGTTCATCCAACTGCCTTGTGCCTGTTGAATACTCAATAGCGCCGGCATTCAGGAACAACAGGGATTTAAATACTGAATGATTAATAAGGTGGAATAATCCTCCAAGTATCCCCAGTGGAGTACCCAGCCCAATACCCAGGATAATATAACCTACCTGGCTTATACTGTGGTACGCAAGCAGTCTTTTGAAATCCCACTGGCCAAGCGCAAGCAGCACCCCAATTACCATTGAAACAGCCCCCAGCACCATTAATATGTTGAGGATTGTGTCCGTTACCCCGATAACATTGAACAATATCCTTGCCAGCGTATATATACCAAGCGCTTTAATTAAAACACCGGAAAGCATTGATGAGATAGGAGCCGGCGCCGATGGATGCGCATCAGGAAGCCAGGCATGGAACGGCACCAGGGCTGCCTTCAGGCCAAACCCCATAATAAACAATGCAACTGCAAACAGCAGGGCGTTGTTCATTCCGCTCAGGCTTATCTGCTCTGAAACCTGAGCCATGTTCAGAGAACCAATGGAACCATATGTTATTCCAATACCCAGCAGTATGAAAGCAGAAGCCACAGTACCGAGAACAAGGTATTTGAAGGACGCCTCAATTTCTTCATGCTCACAGCCAAACCCCACAAGAGCGTAAGAAGCTACTGAAGCTATTTCCAGGAAGACATACAGGTTAAACAGGTCACCGCTCAGGACAACACCGTTCATTCCCGCAACCATAAGCAGGAACAGGCTGTAGTAACGGAGTTTAGAAGTATACCTGTCCATATAATTTACAGAAAACAGGGTTGAGGCAAATGCAATTACATTTACAGCTATGAGTAACAGCACGCTTAATCCGTCAAGAACCATAACGATACCTATGGGCGCCTCCCAGGCTCCCATGGAATATATCCCTGTTTTCCCTATTACCGAAAAAGACATGCCCGCAAGGATAAGTGTTGTTATATTGCCCGCTATGTCAGGAAACCATTTAAACTTCCTGGATAACATTGGGATTATGAAAGCAACTGCCAGCGGCAGAGCAACAAATAATGGAATTATGTTCAACCTTTCAATCTCCTCATTTCAGTTATATCGAATGTCCCGTATCTCTCGTACAATCTTATACATAATGCCACCATCAATGCAATGACCCCAAGGCTTATAACAATTGATGTAAGGACCAGCGCCTGCGGCAATGGGTCAACCGAGTTCTTTGTAAATTCCACCAGGTCCGCGCCCCTGGTAATAATAGGAGCAACACCGCCAATCCTGTAACCAAGAAATATTAAAAACAGGTTAACGGCATATTCCATGATTATTAAACCAAGCACTATTTTAATAATGTTCTTCTTTACAAGGACTCCGTACAGCCCTACCATGAATAGTACCAGGCAAAGCGTATATATCATTCCTCGTCCCTCATTTCAGTCTGTATCATCTCAAACTTATCCCCCTTCTTCACAACCCTGAGTACAGCAAAAATGACAAATACCATAAACAGGGAGCTTCCTACTTTAATCGCAATTGCTATATTGCTAAGAATTATGGTTCCAGCGCTGAACAGGTGAAAATCCTGCCCGGGATTATTCTTCTGAATAAAGTTGATGAAGAAACTGCCCCCTATTAATATTCCCAGCAGGGCAATAAACAAAAACATCAAGGCTCCGATACTGTCAAGTTCTGACGCCAGTGATTTGCTTATTCTCTCAAGAGCCTTCTCCTTGCCGAAGGCAAGAATCAAGAGAATAAATGAACAGGCAATAATAACACCGCCGGCAAACCCGCCTCCGGGAGTCAAATGCCCGTAAAGGGTTATGTATATTCCATAAAGGAATATAAAACTCTTTACACACCTGGCTATTCTTTTTACTATTAACGTCATCCCGGTCATTTGTTCCCCGTTTCTTTTTGTTTCTTTCTGGCTTTTGACCTCAGTATAGCAAGCGCCCCTAAAATAGCAGTAAACAGCACCGTGGCTTCTCCAAGAGTATCATAAGCGCGATAATCCAGTATCACTGAACTTACTATGTTCGCCGCTCCTGTGTCCTTCAAACCCCGGCTTATATACGTGTTTGAAGGAGCGTCACTGAAAAGAGCGATAATCGGCTGTCCGAACTGAGGTAAATCATTGAAAACCTTGATCCCGAATATAAAAATTACAAACAACAGGACGATACTCACTGCCATGCCAAAAAATTCCCTGTCTCCTGAAATTGCCGTTGTGTCCCTGTTTATGGTGGCGCGGATCAATATAACCAGCACCAGGACCTCCACTACAACCTGAACGATGGCAATGTCGGGCGCCGCCAGGAACAGGAAGGCAACACTGCATGTAAGGCCGACCGTTCCCACTGAAATTACAGCGGCAAGAAGGTCTTTGGTCTCCAACGCAATTATTGACCCAACTATCATAAGAATAAGTAAAACAAACAAAATCTCCATTACATGGAACCTTTCATCAGTACAACCAACAAAATCAATACGCCTGCTATCACCCAGGAAACATAACTTGACAGCAGGCCTGAGTGCATATGCTTCAGTATATCAATAATATAGAATAGAACAATTTTTCCTACTTCATATATATCAAACATCTTCTTCTCTGCTAAACCATATATTCTCTTGAATATCCCAAAATCCTGAACTGTCCGGTAGAAATCAACTCCTGTTACCCTGCTTTCTTCAGGAAGTATTTCACCGCCAATATAAGGTGTGCTGTCCTCCCTAATGCCTTTAAGGTTGCTTAAAAGGTAAATAATCAAGCCCAGTATGATACCAAGAAGGAGCATCAGGGTAACCAGTCCGGGTGAGAACAACCCTGTAAACGAATCACCCGTTACACCCGGTACCGCAGGCAGTATGAAGTTCTTTAGGGGAACCTGGAATGCCGCCACCCCGAATATTACGCACAATGCCGCAAGGACTACCATTGGCAGCCACATTATAAAGGAAACCTCCTTTGGTTTCTCCTTTTCCTCCCTCTGCCCCAGGAAAACAGCATGGATTAATTTCATGAAACTCGCCAGAGTAAGCGCGCTGCCGAACATTGCCGCAACCATCCATACGAGCCACATCTTGCTGCCATCCTTCCCGAGTTCAATTATCCCCTGGTATATCATCCACTTGGAAACAAAACCATTAAACGGCGGGACACCCGAAATAGCAAGCGCTGCAATTACAAAAGTAACAAAAGTAACCGGCATGAACCTGGCAAGGCCGCCCAGTTTATCAAGATCCGTGGTTTTAGTTTTCTTCTCCACTGCCCCGCACCCCAGGAAGAGACAGCTCTTATAAATCACATTGTTTAGCATGTGGAATAAACCACCGGCAATACCTATGGGATTTCCTGTTCCTATGCCAAGAATCATGTACCCAACCTGTGATATGGCATGGTAACCAAGCAATTTCTTAAAATCATGCTGTACCAGGGCCATCATTACCGCGGCTACGATTGTAATCGCGCCTATGATTAATAACATGTTCCCCATCGCCTTGTTCATTTCAAACATATTCATGGAAATCCTGCCAAGAAAATATATTCCAACCAGTTTATCAAGAGAAGCCGGTAGAAATGCGGTAACGGGCACAGGCGCCTTCTCCGCGCAGTCGGGTATCCAGGTATGCAGGGGCATTGCGCCTGCCTTCGCAAAAGCCGCAATGGCAAGGCATATAAATGCAAGTATTGCCATTCCGCTATTCATGGAAATGCGAATTCCGTTTTCGATTACTAAATAAGATCTTCCCATCCCCCAGATAATGGCAAGGCCAAGAATCATGATTACATCAGAACCGCCTATTATCACAAAAGCCTTTTTGGCAGCAGCTGAAGCGTCAGGCCCGCCAATATTTATAAGCATATACAACGTTAATCCCAGCACGCCCCAGAAAACCAGAAGCAGTATGAAGTGATTTGACAGAACTGCGCCTATTGAAGCGCCTATTGTAATCATAAGGTAAGCATAATAATCCCTGAGGTTATTCCTTCCGCTCATATACTTCAGAGAGTACAGCGCTATCAGGAAGCCAAATAAACCTATACCGAGAATAATGAACCTGCTCAACTTATCCAGCAGGAACAACCCTGAGATAATTTCAACATTAAACAGTTTGACTGTTATCACGAATGTGATAAGGGAAACGATGACACTCAAGGTTTCAGCCACTCCCTTAATCTTCCTGGGAACAAGCAGGCACATTAACCCTGCTAATATTGATAGAGTAATTGAATAAATGATTAAACTCATTTTTACTTTACCTTCCCATCCGCTTTCTTAGCTTCTCGGTTTTTTCCTGAGATAGTTTTATTAAATCCTGACTGTTAAGAACCGTCTTACCCGTCCTGTTGTCAATTGCCGCCATTCTTTCTGTACAGCAGTAACACGGGTCAATCGCGGCAAGCGTTATGGTTGCATCCGCAACAGTCCCCCCAACCGCAGCAATATGATTGGTTGGTACGTTCATAAAACTCGGAGCCCTTACCTTATGCCTCACGGGCCTGTTGCTGCCGTCGCTCCTGCAGTAATGGAAGACTTCTCCCCTGGGCGCCTCGGCAATCCCGAGCCCGTCGCCGGGATGAATTTCCTTTGGCTTGGAATCTATTTCACCCCCGGGCATCTTTTTAAGGCATTGTTTTATTATGTTTGCCGCTTCATACATTTCAAGAATCCTGACAACCGCTTTCGCAAAAACATCTCCTTCTTCCTGTGTAATGACCTTCCAGTCCAGCCTGTCATACGCAGCGTAAGGATGGTCTTTTCTCACGTCTATCGCAACACCGCTTGCCCTGGCGGTCGGGCCCAGAGCGCCGTAGTTTATAATTTCCTCTTTCGTCAACACGCCGACTCCCTTTAACCTCGCGTGTATGACCGGGTCATCAAGCACTGCTCCCTTGAATAAATCAAGCGCGGGAACTAAATTGTCCATTTCCTTTAATACCCACGGGAAATCATTCTCATCAAAGTCCCGCCTTACGCCCCCCGGCTTCATCATGGCATAGTGATTCCTGTTACCGGTAAGCTTTTCGCA
>JAUXBS010000285.1 GCA_030619245.1 Clostridia bacterium
AGGCTCCTCTTGAAGTTGTTAACCTCATAATACCGGCTTTCAATGATGATTTAGAAAGAATAGAAGTCATGTATAACTGGCTCGGTAAAAACCTGGCAGGGATACCCCGCTTCATTTCTCAGGTTTCAGCCCTTCACATAAAATGAAGAACCTGCCTCCGGCATCCCAAAAAATGCGGTTTAAAGTACTTCTACATCAATAACCTTCCTGAACTCAAACACAATTCAACAACCTGCCCCCACAGTAAAAGAACTTTGATAAAACGTGATAGTTTGGGTGTTACCGATAATTCTATCAGAAATGTTAAATGCAGGTACTGCGGTAACAGAATCCCCGGAATAATGGAAATAAAAAATAATAAAAAATAATTGTTGACTTTCAATTTATTTTATATATAATAATAACTTATTCATAAAATTTGTTTTCCCCGTAAAATTATAACAATCCCCGGTTTTTATATTTTCAGTCCCGGAGATTTTTTGAACATGTTTTTATTTTAAATTGGTTTTTCACCTTAACACAGGAGGCAATATGACGAAAATGCATTATAGAATAAGCATATTTATAATATTGTTATTGCTTGTTTTTGTATCTTCCACCCCCGTTTTCTCCCTGGATTCAGGACAAATATGGCTTGGCAAATTAGCCGGCCCTCCTTCTCCTGAGAATTGTAATACAGGCATGATTTATTATGACACCTCTCTTTCCATATTAAGAATATCCACTGACAGTTCCTGTTCAAAATGGGAACAACTGCCGGGGAAAAGCATGTACGAACGCTTCGTTATCGTCGGAGTGTCCGGAAAGGCGGATTTCACGGTTGCTGTCCATGGGCCGGACTGTATACAAAATGCGATTAACAGTTTGAGTAACAGTTCTGAAAATAAGAAAAGCGCGGTTATTATCCTTCCCGGAGAATATATCCTCGGGAAGAAAACCCTCAAATGCCTTAAACATGTTGACCTTATCGGGACAGACAGCGTTAAGACCCTTATCACGGGGAAAGGCAGGTCGGTGGTTAATGCTGCCAACAACTGCGGCATAATGAGCCTTTCCATCAATAACGCCAATGAATCCTTAAAATCAACAGCCATAACCTGCAGAAAGATATCCCCCTTCTCTTATCTGTCCGACTGCAGGATATCAGCTTCGGGTACTGCAATTAAATGCACCAACAGCCTATCCATGATTTTCACCGGCTGCAACATTAACAGCCGGAATAAAACCGGCCTTACCTTTAAAAAATCCGACGCCACTATTTTCGATACTCACGCTTCCGGGAAACCTTACGCCCTTGAATGCCTTTCATCCTCCAAAACAGCTCTTTATAATTCATCCTTTACCGGCATTTACATTTCTAAAAACAGCACCGTTGAAATAAATAAAACAGATCTTCTCAACGCAGCGGTAACCGGCGAAAAGGGAGGTGTTTTATTGACGGCTGAAAAGGAGCCGTCTTATACCGTTTCCCCTGACATAATGATAAATCAACCCAGGCCTATATTGAAAAGAAAAACAACTTATACCCGGAAGCGTTCTGCTTCTGCAACAGCCAATTATTTAAGAAAGAAAGATTCTGCCGGAGAGCCCTGCGGTTGCAAGAAAAGCAGGAAGCCCGTCAAAACCATTGCCGCTAACGAATTAAGAAACCTGTTAAAGAAATCAA
>JAUXBS010000062.1 GCA_030619245.1 Clostridia bacterium
AAAAAAGATATTACTTGATGAGGGACAATGAAATTGATTTCAGGAAAAATGAATCCAGAAATTACTGCGCATACGGATTCGGTCATGTTGAGGAATGGGGTGTATGGGCTGATTGGTGTGAATCTGTGATTTATTTTTATCTCCCGGAAAAAGGCAGGAAAGAGAGGACAATTGTAATAAATGCGACATCCTTTAAGAAGGAGAGTAACCCGCAAACATTAAGTATATATCTTAACGGTAAGTTTATAATTAAACATGAATTTCAAAACCCATTATGGGAGTGGGAAACCATAGAGAAAAAAATACCCGGAGAATATTTCAACAACAGCGTGGAAAAATTGAAGTTCTATTATGAAAACAGCAAACAGATGAGCCCTATGGATTCAAGAAGTGTAAGGGTTGCATTCAAAAATATAAAAATCCTTTAGCGGGTAAGGTATGCATAAAGGAGAACAGAATTTTTCTTAGAAAAAATATTCTTGATTATTCGCAGATCATTCACTGCCTTCCGTGTAAAACTGATACCGGTGTCATGTCCGAAGAAGTGCTTCCTGTACTGGTAAATGAAAAGCTGGTTCCATAATACCAGGTCTTAAATGTAGAGAAATTGGATTATTTTCTGTTTCTTTGATTATTAGGTGGCCAGGGCTCAACTAAGAGGTCACCTAATTGTCAAAAGGGATTTACAAATGCAGGGATGCGCCTTATTACTTAATATTACTTGATATTGTATATAATAAATTTTATTATTCTCTGAATATATTACAAAAATATGCTTTACAATTTATAATATATTTGTATAATCTAATATTGTGCGCCCGTAGCTCAGCTGGATAGAGCGTCGGACTTCGAATCCGCAGGTCGGGCGTTCGAGTCGCCCCGGGCGTATAGCTCGAAAAGACTTGTATGTGCGCCATTAGCTCAATTGGTAGAGCAACTGCCTCTTAAGCAGAAGGTTGTGGGTTCAATTCCCTCATGGCGTACCAGAACGCGAGGGTGGCGGAACTGGCATACGCGCCAGATTTAGGATCTGGTCCCTGATGGGATGGGGGTTCAAATCCCCCCTCTCGCATAAATACTAATACAGGAACAGGAGTAATTAATGAAAGCACAGATAGTCAGAGAAAAGGATTGTGAGGTTGTTCTTGAAGTTGATATTTCTTCCGATGATATCAGGAAAGAAATGGTTGATGCTGATAAAAAATTGCAGGGTTCAGTCAGAATCAAGGGTTTCAGAAAGGGAAAGGCTCCTGAAGACATGATAAGGAGCAGGTTTACCGCAGAGCGTGATGAAACAGTTATTAGATCGCTGATTCCCGCTGCCGTTGAGAAGGCCCTGGAAGAAAATAATATACAAGCAATTACAACTCCTGAAATAAGTGAGCTTAAGTATGATTTTGAAAAAAACATATCGGCAAGGTTTAAGGCTTCCGTGGAAATTATGCCCGTTTTTGAACTAAAAAAGTACACCGGTTTTAAAATAAAAAAAGAGGTGAAGAAAATTACGGTAAAGGACGTTGATGAAGTTATTGAAAAATTGCGCCACCAGAACGCCAACCTTGTTGTTTCAAAAAAAGAAAGCGCGGATAAGGAAAGTTATGCTGTGATAGATTACCGGGGCTATCTGGATGGAAAGCCGGCAAAGGGGTTTTCTGCCAGCGGACAGCTTATTGATTTGAATGGCAGTTTTATTTCCGGGGAATTCACTGAAAAAATAATTGGCATGAAAAGAGGGGAAAAGAGAAAGTTATCGGTTACTCTTGCCGATAATTATATCAGGAAGGATTATGCGGGGAAGAAGATTGATTTTAACGTTGCTTTAAACGAGTTAAAGGAGAAAGTACTGCCTGCGGTTGACGATGGATTAACCAGGTCAATGGGGTTTAAGTCGCCCGGGGAGTTAAGGGATAAAGTAGAGAAAAACCTTATCCGGAATGAAGAAGAGAAATATGATGAATCAGTAAGAAATGAAATAATTGACCGCCTGATTGAGTGGAATGCTTTTACACTGCCAAAGTCAATGGTTGAAAGGGAATACGATTATCTTATTGATTCCCTTAAACAGCAGTATAATAAAAAGAGTTTTAGTGAAAGCGAAGAGAAGGAGTTAAGGGAAAAGTATTATCCTGTCGCTGAAAGAAGGGTGCGCAGTTCTTTGATATTCAGCAGGGTCATAGAAAAGGAAGGCATCAAGGTTGGAGAGGAAGACCTGGAAGGTGAGAAGAAAAAAGCAATCGGGGAAGGGCGGTTCAAAGCGGACGAGGTTGAGAAGTTTTTCAGCAAGAATGCAGACGTTGTAAAAGAACAGGTATTGACGGAAAAGCTGTTTAAGTTTTTTATAGGGAAGGCAAGAATCAAGAAAAAAAATATATAATAAACAGGGAGGCAAGAATTGATATCTCAGTTAATTCCAATGGTAGTGGAGAAAACATCAAGGGGAGAGAGGGCTTATGATATATATTCGCGGCTGTTGAAGGATAGAATAATATTCGTCGGCATGCCCATAACGGATGACGTTGCAAATGTGTTGATTGCGCAGATGCTGTTTCTGGAGGCGGAGAATCCGGATAAGGAAATTTCCATCTACGTCAACAGCCCCGGCGGAGTTGTGACTGCAGGGCTGGCGCTTTATGATACGATACAGTATATTAAGCCGGATGTCTCATGTATCTGCATGGGGCAGGCCGCAAGTATGGCGGCGTTGCTTATTGCGTCGGGAACCAGAAAGAAGCGATTTGCCCTGCCAAATGCCAGGATAATGATACACCAGCCGCTTGGCGGAGTTCAGGGGCAGGCAACGGACATAGGCATACAGGCAAAGGAAATTATGCGCATGAAGGCCCGTCTGAATAAATTACTCTCAAAACATACCGGCCAGCCGCTTAAAAAAATAGAAGAAGACACTGACAGGGATTTCTTTATGACTGCCGAACAGGCAAAAGAGTATGGTTTGATAGATGAGGTAATAGAGAAAAGGAAATAATGATATGACAGAAATTAAGAGGCCGAATAATTTTCAATGTGTTTTTTGCGGCAAAAAGAAATACGAGGTAAGAAAACTAATCGGCGGCCAGGGTGTATACATATGTGATGAGTGCATAAATATTTCCTACAAACTGCTTAATAAGATTATGGATGAGGAAAGCAGGAGCGGCGTAAAAGCAGTGCCTAAGCCCAGTGAGATTGTAAGGGTGCTGGATGAATACGTTATTGGCCAGAATGAAACGAAGAAGGTTCTCGGGGTTGCTGTTTATAACCATTACAAGAGGGTTGGCTTAAACGGCCCCGTTATTAAAGGCATGAAAGAAGATATAGATGAGGTTGAAATCCAGAAGTCAAACATTCTTTTAATCGGCCCTACCGGTACAGGCAAGACCCTGCTTGCCCAGACTCTCGCTCATTTTATGCATGTCCCGTTTGCTATAGCGGATGCAACAACCCTGACTGAAGCGGGATACGTTGGAGAGGATGTAGAGAATATACTCCTTCGTTTACTGCAGAGCGCTAATTACAGCAGGGAGAAAACCGAAAGAGGTATTATATATATAGATGAAATTGACAAGATTGCCCGAAAGTCGGAAAATGCTTCAATTACAAGGGATGTTTCAGGAGAGGGTGTACAGCAGGCGTTATTGAAAATAATAGAGGGCACCAGGGCAAACGTTCCACCCAGGGGCGGGAGGAAACACCCGCAGCAGAATTTCATAGAGATAGATACCAAGAACATACTATTTATTTGCGGCGGCGCTTTTGACGGGCTGGATAAGATTATAGAGGGCAGGGTAAGTGATAAAGGGCTTGGTTTTACAGCGAATATCAAGAGCAAGAAGGAAAAGAACATTGGAGAGATTTTTAAACTTGTTGAACCTGAAGACCTTTTAAAATACGGCCTTATACCGGAATTAGTAGGAAGGCTGCCTGTTATTGCTTCACTGCATGACCTTGATGAAGATACCCTGATGAAAATACTTATTAAGCCGAAGAACGCTCTTATCAAGCAATATAAGAAATTGTTCTTAATGGAAGGCGTGAAGCTGACCATTAAGGATGATGCCTTGAGGTTGATTGCTCATAAAGCTATCAAGAAGACCAGTGGAGCCAGGGGGCTAAGGGGAGTCATTGAGAAGACAATGTGTGATATTATGTATGAACTTCCGGACAGGCAGGACCTGGAGGAATGTATAATTGATGCCGATGTAATTAAGGGGAAGAAAAAACCAATCCTATTACGCAAGAAAATAGCGTAGCGCTGAGCCGCAGGCCCTGAGCGGGCAAGGCGGGTAGAAGGAATGAGGCAGTTCAAAAAGAGAGGAAGATTAAATGATATTTTCAAGCAACAAACAGAAAAAGGAAATTGTTATACCTGATATCCTGCCATTACTACCGGTCAGGGACGTGGTGATATTCCCTTATATGGTGATACCACTTGCAGTCGGCCGTGAAAAGTCAATTAAAGCCCTGGAGGAGGCAATGCTTAAGGAAAGGTTGATATTCCTGGCAACTCAAAAGAACATGCAGGTTGAGGCCCCTGATAAAAATGATATTTACAACGTTGGAACAATTGCTGAAGTTTTACAGTTATTGAAGATTCCCGATGGCACTATAAAGATACTGGTTGAGGGTTTGAAGAGGGGTGAGATAGCTGAATTTATTAAGGAAGAAAAGATACTGCGCGTAAAAATCAAGCAGGTTATGGAGCAAACAGTTGTTAACAAAGAAACCGAAGCCCTTATGCGTAGTGTGGTAAATCTTTTTGAGCAGTACGTGAAATTAAACAACCGGATACCGATTGAAACCATAACCACGGTAAATAACATTTCAGATCCAAGCAGGATGGCTGATGTTATTGCTTCTCATATTCTGGTAAAGATAAGGCAGGAACAGATAATACTTGAAACAATTGATGTTTACAAGAGGTTGGAGGAGATTTCAAAGATATTGTCAGGTGAAATAGAAATACTTTCAATTGAAAAGAAAATACAGGTGCGGGTAAGGGGGCAGATAGAGAAGACACAGAAGGAATACTACCTGCATGAGCAGATGAAGGCAATAAAGAAAGAATTAAATGAAGCCGATGAAACTTCAAGGGAAGTCAAGGAACTAAGGGAAAAGGCCAGGAAAGCAAAGATGTCAAAGGAGGCGAATGAGCAGGCAGAGAAAGAAATTAGCAGGCTTGAAAAGATGACCCCCTATTCACCTGAAGCTACAGTTATCAGGACTTATCTTGACTGGCTTGTGAAGCTGCCCTGGGCAATAAAAACCGATGACCAGCTTAACATAAAAAGCGCTGAAAAAATCCTTAATGAAGACCATTACGGGCTTGATAAGGCAAAGTCCAGGATACTGGAGTACCTTTCTGTGTGCAAGCTGGCTAAAAAGATAAAGGGCCCCATCCTTTGTTTTGCGGGCCCTCCGGGCACAGGCAAGACTTCACTGGGACGTTCGGTAGCGAGGGCTATGGGCCGCAAATTTTCACGTGTTTCCCTTGGCGGGATGCACGATGAGGCGGAAATACGCGGGCACAGGAGAACATATATAGGCGCGCTGCCCGGCAGGATAATTCAATCGTTGAACAAGGTAAAATCAAAAAATCCTGTATTCCTGCTTGACGAAATAGATAAGGTTGGTAAGGATTTCAGGGGAGACCCTTCTGCCGCATTGCTTGAAGTCCTTGACCCTGAGCAGAATAGTACCTTTGCGGATCACTACCTGGAAGTTGAGTTTGATCTTTCCAATGTCCTGTTTATAACCACCGCAAATACCCTGCAGAACATACACCCGTCATTGTATGACAGGATGGAAGTAATCAATTTTCCGGGGTATACAAAGGAAGAGAAAATAGAAATTGCAAAGACGTACCTTGTTCAAAAGCAGATAAAGGAAAACGGGCTTAACGAGAGTGACCTGGAAATTACCGAACAGGGGATTGATTCAATAATCATTGATTATACAAGGGAGGCAGGCGTAAGGAGCCTGGAAAGGGAAATAGGTAATGTGTGCCGCAAGGTGGCCAGGGAAATTGCCGAGAAAGGCAAATTGAAAACAAAAATAAAGTTAACTCCAAAAAATATTCATAAGTATCTTGGCATCCAAAAGTTCATCCATGATGAGAAGAAGAAAAACAAGGTTGGCATTGCAACCGGACTGGCCTGGACTGAGATGGGTGGTGATACTTTATCAATAGAGGTTGCCATAATGAACGGAAAGAGCAAACTGACATTAACGGGCAAACTTGGTGATGTCATGCGGGAATCGGCGCAAGCAGCGCTTTCATATATAAGGTCTAACGCAAAGAGTTTAGGTTTAACAGGCAAGTTTTACGAAAACATGGAAATCCATGTTCATGTTCCCGAAGGCGCTATTCCCAAGGATGGCCCTTCTGCGGGTATTGCCATAGTAATGGCGTTGCTTTCAGCGCTGACCGACAGGCCTGTGAAGAAGGATCTTGCAATGACGGGTGAAATAACATTGAGGGGCAGGGTTCTGGCGATAGGAGGCCTTAAAGAGAAGGTGCTGGCGGCTCACAGGGCAGGGATAAAGACTGTAATCTTTCCTGAAGATAACAAGGTTACACTGGAGGAAATACCAGGAAAAATCAAGGAGGAATTAAACCTTATCCCGGTAAGTAATATTAAAGATGTTATTAAATTATCACTGGCGGATAAGGCGGGAAAAATAATCAGCAATAAGAAAAAGCAGGGGGAAACCACGCATCAAAGCTTGCCTTATATGTAGTTCTGTGATAGTTATAATCTTATTTTAATGTAAATAAATCATAACTAAGGATTAATTAGAAAGGAATGAAATGAAAAGGTATTTATTAACCCCGGGGCCGACACCGGTACCGGAAAGTGTAAGGCTGGCAGAG
>JAUXBS010000158.1 GCA_030619245.1 Clostridia bacterium
AGAACCGTAGAACTGAACCCGGGTAATTCAAACGCGTATAATAACCTGGGCAGCGCCTGCGCGGGGAAGGGATTATATGAGATAGCCATTAAATATTACAGCATTGCTATAAAGAAATCCCCGGATTATATTCCGGCATATAAAAATAGAGCGGCAATTTATCATATAACAGGGAAAAAGAAGTTAGCTATAAGAGACGAAATAAGAATAAAGGAAATAACTGAAAACTTAGCAATAGAGAATATTAAGAAAGGAAAGAGTGTTAAATGAAAGAGGTTATCAATAATAAAATATTTGAGATAAAATGGCAGTATATTTTACTTATAATTCTAACTGGAATTATAGTGTATTTTAATAGCTTGCACGGTGAATTACATTATGACGATTATCGTGTTCTTAATATAGTAAACATTGATTTTAGCATGGGAAGCCTGCGTTTCTTCACCTGGCTTACATTTTATTTGAATTTAATCCTGGGCAAATCAAATTTAATGTATTATCACCTGGTAAACCTGTTTATACATATTTGCACAGGAATTACGATATATTTTATCATTGCGTTGATAAACACAAAAAAGGAATCAAATATTCCACTTTTTACTTCCTTGCTTTTTATTGTTCACCCGCTTGCCACGGAGCCTGTAAACTATATTTCAGCCCGCTTTGCGCAAATGGTTACACTCTTCAGCCTGTTGACATTGCTGTTTTTTATATTTTATTCAAAAACAGGAAAGAGGGGATATCTTGTTCTAACATTATTTTCCTTTTTTATCGGAGCGTATTCCAAGGAAGTCGGTGTATCCTATGCTGTGGCTGGGATCTTTATATACAGTATTTATTTTGTTGATATGAACAGGTTCATAAGAAACAGGAAGAAAATTATAATAATGGTTCTTGGAATTTTATTGCTCTTGCTTTTCCTTTTTATATATACAGGCGCAATGGGCAGATTCAGGAGACCGGGTTTCTTTCAGTATTTCCTGATTCAAAACAATGTTTTTCTACTGAAATACTTAAGATTGATGTTGTTACCCATAGGATTAACCGTAGATCATTTGGTGGTAAAACCCGTTAATTGTCTGTTTGATTTCAAAATTTTATTATCTCTATTATTAAATATTGAAATAATCCTTTTTGCAATAGTTATAAGGAAACAACACAAAATCGTTTCTTTCTCCATTATATGGATTTACCTGTTCCATATTCCATATTTCTTTCTTACAGGGAGATTGCTTGCAGTGGAATACAGGGTTTACCCGATGATTTTAGGTATTGTATTACTTATTAGTTATTGTCTTGAAAATTACATTCATAAAAAAACGTACAGGAGAATATTATTTACCGTCATTATGCTGATATTCGGGATTTTAACTATTTCAAGGAACAGGGTATGGGAAAACGAAATAACTTTATGGTCCAGTGCATTAAAGACAAATCCTGATTCTGTAACTTCATTGAACAACCGCGGAAAGTCATATTTCCAGAAAAAATTGTATGATAAAGCGATAGTTGATTTCAGCAGAGCAATAAAGGTTACCCCTAATTATGTTATAACTTATAATAATCGCGGGGCGGCCTATTTAAGCAAGGGATTGTATGATAAAGCAATTAATGATTTCCTGATGTCAATTGAAGGAAATCCCAGAGAGGTAAGTTCTTATATAAATGTTGCTATATTATACCAGAAAAAAGGAATGTATAATGAAGCATTATCAGTTCTAAATAAAGCGTATAGTATAACTAATAAAGAACCTGCTTTTTACAATATTTTAGGCATAACGTATGTTCGCATGAACAAATGTGAAGAGGCAGTAAGGGTGTTTAAAAAAGGGTTAAGTATTGATCCGGAGAATAAGGAAATAAGAAAAAATCTAATAAAAATCCAAAAACTATTAAATGATAGAAAATGATAATTATCGGATAAAACATTTATACACATCCATGATGGTGATTGAAAAGTTGACTGTTATGACTATTATAAAAGGAAAGCAATACTCAAGAAATAGAATATAATCCGGTTTTCTTATGGCGAATTTTCAGGAATAAAATTGGAGATATTGACAAAAAGCATTTTTTATGGTAAAATAATTGGTATATCATGAAAAAATATGTATTAATTATTATTTCTATAGTTGCTATTTTCGCCTGTTTGCCCGGTGATTTGCAGGCTGCGTTATCAGGGTCGGCGAGCAGTATTTCAGGATATAGTTATTTTGGCTCCCGGACTATAACTTTCACCTGGTCAAAAGGGGATATCGGGCCTGAACCGGAGATAGTGGGATACCACCTTCAGGTGGGGACGACTAAGGGCGATTATGATAATTATGAAGATTATATTATCGGCAATTACCTGGAGTATGATATTACGGATTGCCAGAAAGGTGTAACTTACTATGCCAGGGTCATGGCGTACGGGAATCCTTATGGTTTCAATTACAGTGATTGGTCGGGTGACAGCAATGAGGTTATAATAACCCTGACTGAACTTGAAATAAGAGATAGTATTTCGGAATTTGACCTTGATTTTAACTCATCAAGCACCACCATAAAAGCATACTGGGATGCCGTGCCGGATGCAAATTCCTATTCTTATACGGTTGGAAGTTCAATCCCCGGAGCGACTGACATTATAGACTGGACTGAAGTGTATTCCACGAGCATATCAAGCGATAACCTGAACCTTTCCTACGGGACAACTTATTACGTGGCTGTTAAGGCGTTATATAGTGACGGGACGGAATCCCTTCTGAATTACAGCACAACATTTATTGCTAATGAATACTCCGGGGCAGGGGAGGACCAGAATGCCGGGTGGGAGTATGGCTCTGATGATGGTTTTTATGAATATGGTTTGCCGTTTACTTTTTATTTCTACGGCAAGCCCTATAACAGCGCCTGGATAGGCACTAATGGATATTTAACTTTTGAAAACTCATGCAAGGACCACCTGAACAGCGGAGCAGCCCTGAAGAACGAGATTATGATTGCGCCCCTGTGGGATGATTTAATCTTTCAGGCAGCGGATGATATATATGTTTCATCAAACGCGGATTCTGTTACCATAAGGTGGCTGGCTCATTTGATATCCACCAGTACACTGGTAAATTTCGAAACGGTTCTTTATAAAAACAGGGATATAAAGTTCAATTATGGTTCCGGTAATACAGGTATTTCTGCAACGGTGGGTATATCAAACGGAAGGAATGAGGACAGTGATGATTATTTAATTGTTTACAGCGATACTGATACCCTGACGAATGTCCAGACTGTCTGGATAAAACCCCATTACTATTGTTCGGACGGGGTGAGGATTGATACCACGCCCCCTGTTGGGATGCCTCCTTCTGCGCCTGAGGATGAAGGTATTTATGGTTTTGAGGAACTTACCTTTACCTGGGACATTGCGGGTTCAACTGCGGCTGATGCCGAGAGCGGGATAGCGGGATATAAACTTGAAGTCAGTTCAGTCAAGACCCCGTTTTCAACCATGAGTTCTATCATTGTTAAAAGTACGACAGGAGCCCTGTCCGGCTTCATAACAGGTACGACATATTATGCCCGGGTAAGGGCGATGAACGGGGCAGGCGTTTGTACAATACCATCGGGTGTCAGCGATGGCATAATTGTTGATACAACCACTCCCACGGGGCTTCCTGATTTTACAGCCCCGGGAGTTTATAACAGCTCTACAACAGTATCGTTCAGCTGGTCGACCGATTCTGTAGCTGACAGTGAAAGCGGTATTGACGGTTATAACCTTGAAATCTCCTCTTTCCCGGATTACAGCGTCATGTTTTCCACCAGGTATATTGTGAACAATGGGACATTCACGGTTGTAAGCGGTTTTGAGGATACAGTTGAATACTTCTATAAAATTACCCCGAAGAACAACGCGGGCAAGTACGGTGTAGACTCAAAAGCGGGCAGCGTTACCATTGATACGACACCCCCATTAAAGCCGGTTGGAATATGGCCTTTGCCTTCGGGCCCTGATTTTGGAGGCGTGGGCGTGGTATATTCAAGTTCATCCTACGTGGGTTTTGGCTGGAATGCGGCAACCGATACCGTAAGCGGCATCTCTGATTATAAGGTATTAATTGTTGA
>JAUXBS010000127.1 GCA_030619245.1 Clostridia bacterium
CAATAACCCTGGCATTCAACATCTGATGGTTAGCTGTTGCATGTGGATAAGGGACAAGTATACATGGTAGATTCCTGGCAATCAACTCCGCAACGGTAGTCGCTCCCGCCCTTGAAATAACCAGGTCTGCGCAGGCATATGCATATTCCATGTTATGGAGATAGGGAAGCACCCTGGCATTAAACCCCGCTTTCCCATATTCATCCCGGACCCAGGGGAACTGGACTGGGCCTGCTATATGAATGAAGCCCAACCTGTCTTTCAAGGGCTCCATTGGCTTCAACGCCTCAACCATTGCATGATTTATACTTTCCGAACCCTGGCTGCCCCCGAATACCAGTACGGTTTTACCTTCACCTTCAAGGCCAAGCCGTCTTCTGCCTTCCTCACGTGAACATTTTATTATTTCCTCTCTTACGGGGTTTCCTGTAAACACAGTATTGTCCGTTTTCAGGTACGATTTTGTCTCCTTAAAACTCACGGCTACCCTGTCTGCCATTTTTGAGAAGATTTTTATTGCAAGGCCTGGGAGGACATTTTGCTCGTGGAGGATAATCGGGGTGGACCGCAGTTTTGCGGACAAAACTACGGGTGGAGTCAAATATCCCCCCATGCCTATAACAATATCCGGTTTTAACTTTCTTAATACGCCCATTGACTGGAAGAACCCTGCAATAAATTTAAACAGGAAGGGTATCAACCTCAGGGATAGTTTTCTTTTGAGCCCCTCACCTGCTATATTAATGACATTGTAATTCCTGTCTTTAAGTATTCTTTCGGCTATACCTCCGGACCTGGAAATGAGGGTAACCTCCTGGCCTTCCCCTATGAGTTTATCCGCCAGTACCATGCCCGGATATATATGCCCTCCCGTCGTACCTATCACGATTAACGCTTTCATAAATACCTTTGCCTTTTCACCTGTTTTGATATGTTGAGTAAAATACCCATGCCAGCCAGGGTAAAAATAAGCGACGACCCGCCAAAACTCAAAAACGGCAGGGACAGCCCCTTGGTTGGCATGCATGCCGTAACAACCGCTATATTTATGATTGTCTGAATGGCTAACAGTGAAACTATTCCCGAAGCCAGCATCGTCCCAAACAGGTTAGGCGCGTTTATGGCGATCTTTGCGCCCCTGTAAATAAGGAAACAAAACAGTATTATTATAACCGTAACGCCTACAAACCCGAGTTCTTCGCCTATTATGGGCAGGATGAAGTCCGAATACGGCTGCGGCAGGAAAAAGAGTTTCGACCTGGACGCGCCAAGCCCCTTCCCGAACAATCCTCCCGAACCGAAGGCCAGGAGCGACTGGTACAGGTGGTAGCCCTTCCCCATTATATCATCCTCAGGATTAAGAAACGCAAGCAGGCGCCCTTTCCTGTAACCAACCTTTAATACGGCAAAATACAGCAGCGGGAGTGACAACAGCACTATTGATACCAGGTGCTGTAACCTCGCCCCTCCTATGAATAACATGGTCATAGCCAACATAACCAGGATAAAAGTGGCCCCAAGGTCCGGCTCTATATATATAAGCGCTGAAAGCGCCGCAGTGACTATAAGTATGGGAAGGACGCACAACTTAAACTCCTTAATCTTGCTTTGCTTACGGTCCAGCATATCCGCAATGAATATCACCAGCATCAGTTTTGCCATTTCAGACGGCTGGAACCCTATAGGCCCTATTTTCAGCCACCTCCTTGCCCCTTGCATCGTAGGCCTGAACAGCACCACAAATAAAACTAATATGGTAATAATGACAGCCGGTTTTGAAAATTTCTGCAAAACATTATAATCTACCTGGCTTAATGCCAGCATCAGGATTATACCCACCGCAGCCCATATTAACTGCTTTACCAGAAAATAGTAACTGCTGGAGAACCTCTCCCTTGATATAACAGCGCTTGCGGAATAAATCATCACTATACCGATACATACCAGGACAATGACAGTCAACAACAGTTGGACATCCATTATTGAAGTCTTCTTACCCATTTTTTGAACTCCCTGCCCCTTTCCTCAAAATTCTTATACCGGTCAAAGCTTGAACATGCCGGCGAAAACAATACCGTACAACCCTGCTCTGCCGTTGAGTACGCAAGTCCGACGGCGCGTTTCACATCCATTACAGTAAATATTTTTGTTGAACCTTTTAGTTCACCTTCTATTTCGGCAGCAGCTTCACCGAACACAATCAGAGTTTTTACCTTCTTCTTTATTGACTTCTTCAGTGGCAGGTAGGGCAACCCCTTGCCCCTGCCCCCCATTATAAGTATAATATCCTTACTAAATGTATCCAGGGCAGTCCGGCATGATTGAACATTGGTTGACTTTGAATCATTAATGAATTTTACTCCATTTATCTTCCTGACTGTTTCAAGCCTGTGCTCAACCCCCCTGAATGAACTTATGGCTTTTCCGATACTTGCTTCAGAAAGTCCGAAGATACTGCCAACCGCTATACCGGCCATTATATTTTCAAGGTTATGGGGCCCCGGCAGCCTGGTAAACCCGGGTAAAAGACTAAACTCCAGTTCAGGAGTAAAACCTGTGTTGCATACAATCCTGTTACCCTTTATAAACACCCCTTTCCTTAGCTTCTTCTTCCTGGAAAACATCACCCTCCGGCACCTTACCCTGCCTGCCAGGTCAAGGCAGTTCCTGTCATCAGCATTCAGTATACAGCAATCCTCTTTCGACTGCCTGCTGAATATTTTCGCCTTTGCCCTTATGTAACCGTTCATATTTTTATGGCGCTCAAGATGATCGGGTGTAATGTTCGTAATTACTGAAACATACGGATGGAACGTCCTTACCGTTTCAAGCTGGTAACTGCTTACTTCAATCACGACATCCGTCCTGTCGTTTATCCTGTCCAGGCATGCCGAAAGCGGCAGCCCTATATTGCCAACTGCCAGGCTCCTCCTCTTCTTCTGCGTTCCCAGTATGGCTTTTACCAGTTCAACCGTCGTTGTCTTACCGTTGGTACCCGTAACGGCGACAACTTTTGTTTCAGGCATTAAACTGCATGCCACTTCAAGCTCCCCGCTGACGGGTATTTTTATTTTTTCCGCCTGTTTCACCAGTGGGTCATCAGGATTAACCCCGGGGCTGATAACAAGCATATCAGTGAAATCCGGTTTTATAATGGCCGAACCTGAAACACTGTACCCGGGTATAAGCCTTACGCCCTCCCTGAGTTTCTTTATGGTTTTAGATAATTCCTTCCTTGGCTTCTTATCAATAACAAAAACTCTCGCCCCCTCTTTATTAAGAAGGTTTGCCGCGGCAACCCCGCTAAGCCCAAGCCCTATAACCAAAATGTTTTTGTCCGAATAAATACTTTTCATTTTTTAACGCAAGAGAAACAGCCGCTATCTTATCTTCAAACTGCCTAAAGCCACCAGCGCAAGTATAATTGAAACTATCCAGAACCTTATAACAACCTTTGATTCCTTCCATCCGGCCAATTCAAAATGATGGTGTATGGGAGCCATTTTAAAAATCCTCTTCTTCCTTGTTTTAAAAGAAACAACCTGAAGGATTACAGATAACGCCTCCAGAATGAACACACCGCCTATGATAAAGAACAGCATTTCCTGTTTAATAAACACCGCGGATATCCCTATTGTCCCCCCCAGGAATAACGAACCCGTATCACCCATGAATACCTCTGCCGGGTGCGTGTTAAACCACAGGAACCCCAGCGCAGCCCCTGCCATGGCCCCGAGGAATACCGCTATCTCCCCCGCCCCCGGCACGGGAACCACCCGCAGGTACGAACTGAACTTCGCATGGCCCGCTATGTAAGCAAGCAGCATGAAACTTAATGCCGATATGCCTATTGAACCAATTGCAAGGCCATCCAACCCGTCCGTAAGGTTTACGGCATTTGAAGCGCCGACTATAAAAATCAAAATGAAAATAAAATAGAATACCCCCAGGTCAATAAAACAGTTTTTAAGATATGGTATATTGATTTTTGAAGCGTACTCCGGATTAACCGGGTTATAGTGCATGTATACACTGATTATAACGGCAAAAGCAACCTGGCCCATGAGTTTATATATAGCAGGCAACCCCTCTGAATGGTTCTTGACGAGTTTCAGGTAATCATCAAAGAATCCAAGAATACCAAGCCATACAGTTGACACAAGAATAATAAGAATGAACCGGTTTAAAACCTGCGCCCACAGGAGCGTTGAACACAGCAGGCTAATGAGTATTATCAGCCCGCCCATAGTTGGGGTGCCTGCCTTTCCCAGGTGGGTTTTAGGCCCATCATCCCTTATTACCTGTGTTATCTTCGCTTTTTTCAGCTTCCTGATTATCGCGGGGCCTATCATAAAACTTATAAAGAGCGCGGTAAGCAATGCCGCCCCGGTACGAAAGGTAATGTACTGGATCAGGTTTAGCGGTGAAAACAACTCCTTTAACGGATATAGAATATAGTAAAACATTTTTTAAACCCTCCTTTTCAGTTGCCCCCTGACACTTATTATTTTAATAATTTCTTCCAACTTCATCTTTCTGGAACCTTTTATCAGAACAACATCATTTTTCTTTAATATACCAATAAGTTTATCTGCCGCCGTATTATTTGACATGCATGCAAAAACTTTCTTTTTATCCATACCTGCTATAACCGCGGCCCCTGCAGTA
>JAUXBS010000226.1 GCA_030619245.1 Clostridia bacterium
AAAGAAACTGTAAAGCAGGAACAGTATAATTAACAATGTAATCGGTATTACAACTATCAACCTTCTGTTAGCCGCCTGTTGTAGTTCAAACTGTCCACCCCACGAAATAGAGTACCCCGTAGGCAGGACAACAGCTTCTTCTATTCTTTTCTGCGCTTCCTCAACAAAACCTCCGACGTCCCTTCCCCTCACGTTACTCCGTATGGAGATATACCTCCGGCCGTTTTCATGGCTTATCTGCCTGAACCCTTCAACGAGTTTGATTTCGGCAATGCGTGACAGGGGTATCCTGTTGCCGTCACTACCGTATATCAATATACTCTTTATAGCCTCAATATCATTCCTGTGTGACTCTTCAAACCTGACAAATATATCAAAGGATCTTTCTCCTTCAAATACTTTTCCCGCCCTTATGCCACCGATACTGCTTCTTATTATTTCCTGGACCCTTGATATATTTATGCCCTGCCGGGCCATCTCCCTGCGGTCTATTTCTATATGCAGGTGCGCCTGTCCGCTTACCTGCTCCACTCCAAGGTCGGCAACTCCTTCTATGCCGGAGAGCACGCTTTCCATTTCCCCGGCTTTCAATTTAAGCACGTCCATGTCATAACCGAACAGTTTTGCCACCACCTGCGAACCTGCTCCTCCAACCAGGTCATCCACTTCGTGCTGGATCGGCTGAGAGAAACTTATGGACACCCCGGGAAAACCTTTGAGCCGGTCACTCATCCTTGAAACAAGCTGTTCCTGTGTACCCCCGGACTTCCACTTATGCCTGGGGTAAAGGTCAAGGGTAATACAGGCATAGTCTGTATGGTGGATGTGGGGCCCCACGTCCCCGTAGCCGATTTCAGAAATTACTTCCCTGACCTCGCTGAAGGTAAGGAGTTCCTTCTCAAGTTTCGCCGCAATCTTACCTGCCTCATCAAGAGATATACTGGGATCCATTTGCGCCAATACGTTTATACTCCCCTCATGAAGAATGGGAACAAACACCTTCCCCAGGTTAATAAATACAACTATGCCTGCAAACAGAAGACAGACGGTTAATACAGCTACCTTCTTCCTCCCGGGTAACATATATTCCAGTACTGATTTATAACGTTTCTGCAGTACCGGCAGCAATTTACCTTTCTTATCCCCGGATGGCTTTCTATTCTTCACGGTGAGGCTGTAAAGGACGGGAACAAGGAGCATTGCATATATGAGCGAACCGAGCATTGCAATACTTACCGAGTAGGCCTGGGGCCTGAACATTTTTCCTTCCACTCCCTGCAGTGTCCATATTGGCAGGAACACCATGATAATAATAGCAATGGCAAAAAACGTTGGCCTGCCAACCTCCTGAGCAGCGGATATGATAATATCCTTTATTGTCAGAGATTCCGGGGATTCCTGATTCAGGGTATGTATCTTCTCAACCATAATGATACTGGCATCAACTATCATACCAAGCGCTATTGCCAGCCCTCCCAGTGATATCAGGTCTCCGGGGATATTTAACCAGCGAAACAAAATGAATGTCAGAAGCATTGAAAAAGGAAGAGAAAGAACCACTATAACTGCATTCCTTAATTTACCCAGGAAAACAAATAAAACTAAGCATACCAGTATAATACCCAAGCCAAGCGCATTTCTTACAGTTTTTATGCTTTCCTTAACCAGTATCCCCTGGTCGTAATGTGGAATTATTTTTACTCCTGCAGGAAGTATCCGGTTGACCTTATCTATCTGTTTTCTTAGACGGCTGATGACCTTGAAGGAGTTCTCTCCATGAATCTTGTATATGCCTCCCACAACTATTTCCTTCTCGGCATTTAAAGAGGCAATTCCCCTTCTTACCGCCTTACCTGTACTTATATCGGCAACGTCCTTTAAGTAGACCGGGCTTCCCCGGTATGAGCGGAGAACTATGTTTTCAATATCGGCAGCGTTCTTGACAAGTCCAAGACTTCTTATAATCCATTCCTGCGAATAGTTATTCAAGAATCCCGCGCCTGTATTAAGGTTGTTTTCCCTGACCGCTTTAATTACTTCATTCATCGTAACATCATAGCGCAGCAGTTTGTACGGTGATACTTCCACCTGGAACTGCTTTATATGCCCTCCCAGGCTTATAATCTCCGCAACGCCCGAAACCGCCTGCAGGTTTGGCTTAATAACCCATTCCTGAAGAGTACGCAGTTGAGTGGTATCGTATCCATCCCCTTTAACATAATAAGTAAGGATTTTACCCATTCCCGATGCTATGGCTCCCATTTCAAGGCCATGAGGCATGTCTATACCTTCGGGTATCCCCTCTTCGGCATTGCCAAGCCGTTCAAACACGAGTTGGCGTGTAAAGTATATGTCCATATTATCTTCAAAATATACCTTCATGGTGGAAAGCCCGAAAGACGACAGGGACCGGATACTTTTCACCCCGCGCATGCCCATCATGGACAGTTCTACCGGCCGGGTAACCAGTTTCTCAACCTCCTCGGCAGCCATGCCATTGACCTCCGCAAACACCTGTACCATGTTAGGGCTGATATCAGGAAAGGCATCTATAGGCAGGTTTAACAGTGATAATATACCCCCCGCGCATATACCCACAAAAGCTATTATTACTATAAGTTTGTTTTTAAATGAAACCTCAATAATATTTTTAATC